>CAYJNA010000090.1:0-9634 GCA_964371225.1 uncultured Desulfovibrionaceae bacterium | reverse complement strand
TAAGCTTTAAGAGGATATTATGGCAGACCTTACCATTATTACCGTAACAAACAAAGCAGAAGAAGATGTGTTTTTTGCTTTACCTTGGGATATTTACGCCCATGCTCCCCTATGGGTGGCACCCTTAAAAAAAGATGAACGTGCTTTACTAACCCCCGGCAAACATCCTTTTTGGGAAAAGGCCAGTAGGCAACTGTTTTTAGCCATGCGCGGTTCTAAGCCCGTGGGGCGCATTGCGGCCATTGTGGACGCTGCGTATAATGCGCATTCGGGGGAGAGTTGCGGAGCATGGGGCTTTTTTGAATGTTATGACGATGTAGAAGCAGCGCATGCGCTTTTTGCAGCTGCAGCCGCATGGCATAAAGAGCAGGGCATGACTTATATGCGCGGGCCTTTGAACCCTTCTACCAATTATACTTGCGCCATGTTGGTGGGGGGCTTTGAACTGGCGCCTTGTCTTATGATGCCGTGGAACCATGAATATTACCCCTCCTTGGTGGAAAGCTGGCATATGCGTAAAGAGCAAGATCTTTACGCTTACACCATGCACCATGACTCCTTACAGCTACCTGCATGGGTGGCTGAACAAGTAGAAGTTATTAAAACGCGCAAAGATTTTACATGGCGTTGTGCCTCCAAAGCCACCATGGCCGAAGATATTCACCTCATGTTGGATATCTTTAAAGAAAGTTGGTCACAAAATTGGGGTTTTTCGCCCATGTCTTTGGCAGAAGCTGAAAATCATGTTAAAACGTTAAAAAGTGTGCTGGATCCGCGCTTTTTTGTGCTTTTCTTCCATGAAGGTAAAGCCGCCGGTGGCATGCTTGCTTTGCCGGATATGAATCCACTTTTAAAAAGACTTAATGGCAGCATTGGTCTTTCAGCTCCATGGCATTTGTGGCGTACACGTAAAGAAATTCAAGGCACGTATCGCATGGTACTTTTTGGCATACGAGAACAATACCGCATGATGGGGCTACCTTTATTGCTTTTTAATTATATGTTGGAGCAAGGGCAGCGCATACCTCATTTCACATCTGTAGAAGGTTCTTGGACTTTAGAAGATAATGACATGGTCAATGATCTTATGGAAGATTTTGGTGGCGTGATGACTAAAAGGTACCGCATTTATCGAAGGGAGCTTACAAGCATATGAATTTAGAGCATCTCAAAGGAAAACGCCTTCTTGTAACAGGGGGCACAGGTTTTGTGGGGCGTCATTTCATTGCGGCATTGGCTCCCTTGGCAGAACAGGGGCATATGGAGGTCTCTTGTCTTGTGCGTGCCAGTTCGCGTCGAGATATGCTTCCATCCTTTGTGAAGTTTTTTGAGGCCGATTTGCAAACGGGGCAAGGGCTGGATGCGGCCTTACAAGGCCAAGATATGTTGGTGCATGGGGCGGCCTTGCTTTTTGGTACCCATTGGCAACAGTATATGTCCAATGTACAAGCGGCATCTCTTTTGGGAAAAGCCGTGGCCAAAGCGCAACAGCAAGGTGCCGTAGAACGCGTGGTGTTTATCTCCTCCTTGGCGGCCTCTGGGCCATCAGCCACAGCGCCCGGTGTGGGGGATGATGTGCAAGCACAACCTCTTTCGGCTTATGGCTGGTCAAAATACTTGGCGGAAGAAGCCTTAGGGCGCCATTGCGGGCAAAGTCTTGTGACATTACGCCCTCCCATGCTGTATGGGCCAGAAGATAAAGGCCTTTTACCGTATTTTGTGGCGGCGCAAAAGGGGCTTGTGGTAAGCCCCGGCTTTGGACGAGATTTCCCCGTATCCATCATGCATGTGCAAGATGTGGCACAAGCCATATTGTGCGCTTTGCAATCGCAAGCTCAGGGTGTGTATCATTGCAATGACGGTGCTGTTCATACCCTGCAAAGTGTAGGGGCTCTTATGGCTGAGCTTATGGGAAAAAAAGCTTTATGCTTGCGCATGCCTTTGAGTATTTTGGCAGTCAGTGCTGCTTTGAGTACGGTATGGGGCGCCCTTTCTCAACCCTTTGGGCTACGCGCACCCTCGTGGAATATGGATAAATACCGTGAATCAAAAGCCGTGGGTTGGCTTTGTGACAGCACTCGTTTACAACAAGAATTGGCTTTTGTGCCATCCATGCCCTTACGTCAAGGATTGCAAGAAACCATCGCCAGCTATAAAAAATCCGGATTATTGGCATAATATATCCTAACACTAGGCATAGAGACCTATTTTTTCATGAAAATTACCTTACAAGAAGTTTCGAAATATTTTGGCGGGCGCACTATTTTAGATGCCTTTTCTTTGGATGTTGAATCTGGAGTGCGCCTTTGTGTGTGTGGCCCCAATGGAACAGGGAAGTCCACCTTATTGCGTATCATTGCAGGTATGGAGTCCACCGACGGCGGGCGTGTGCTTTTGCCGCGTGGGTGTCGTATGGGCTATGTGGAGCAAGAGCTGGATGAGGATTCCTTACAAAAGCCTTTGCTTTCCTACGTGCAAGAGGCTTTGCCCGATTGGCGTGACTTTTGGGACGCGTGGGAAAAGGCCATTGCCAGTGGTGATGAAGCGGCCTTAACACCGCTCATGGCCAAACAAGCAGAGCTAGAAGCTGTGTATGGCTATAATCCTGAGCATAGGGCGCAAGCTGTACTCAGTGGCCTAGGTTTTTCACAAAGTAAGTGGGCCATGCCCTTGGCACAATTATCGGGCGGCTGGCGCGAAAGAGCAAAGCTTGCGCGAGTTCTCACAGCCGGCGCAGATATTTTGCTCTTGGACGAACCTACCAACCACCTTGATATTGAAGCTGTGGAATGGTTAGAAAGCTTTTTATTATCCTTTAAGGGTGTTTTGGTCTTTGTGGCGCACGATAGAATGTTTATGGATAAAGTGGGAACACATGTACTGTATCTTGGTATGTCACGTCCCTTTTACCGTAAGGCCAATTTCACGCAATTTTTGCAACTACAAGAAGAATTAGAAGCGCAAAAAGAACGTGAAGCCAAGAGTATTCAAGACGAAATTAATAGGAAAATGGCTTTTGTAGATCGTTTTCGTGCTAAAGCTACCAAGGCTCGTCAGGCGGGATCACGGCAAAAAATGGCTAAAAAGCTGGAAAAAGAGCTGGAAAATTACCAACCAGAACAGCGCCGCCGCTCCCTAAATTTTAGCTGGCCTGAGGCCGCTCGTACAGAAAAAATGGTACAAGGGGTGGTGGATGTGGAATTTACTTTTCCGCAAGACGGCAAACGTCTTTGGCCGGCACTTTCCTTCAATGTCTATCGCGGCCAGCGCATTGCTTTGGTGGGACCTAACGGTTGCGGTAAATCCACCTTACTTAAAATCTTGGCAGGGCGTTTAGAAAAAACCGCTGGCGTGGTGCAAAATGCTTCCTTGGTGCGTTTGGGCTATTTTAGCCAGCATCAATTGGACGTGCTTCAAGCTCATGGTACTGTGCTTGGCGAAATTCGTCGTCTTTCTGATCCGCGCACCACAGAAGAAGAGCTTATGAGCGTGTTGGGGCTCTTTTTGCTAGGGCAAAATTATTTTGAACGTAAAGTATCCTCCCTTTCCGGTGGGGAAAAAAGCCGTCTTATGTTGGCAACACTTTTTCTGGGGCGTTGTAACTATTTAGTCTTGGACGAACCCACCAACCACTTGGACTTGGAAAGCCGTGAGGCACTTATAACTGCGCTGGATGCCTTTGAAGGTACCTTGCTCATGGTGGCGCACGATCGCTGGTTATTATCCGAGGTGGCGGAAGAAGCGTGGGCACTTTCTGAAAATGGTATTGTGCGTTATGAAGACGGCTTTGCGCAATATGATGCTGCACGCCGTGCGCAATTGGCAGAAAAAGAACCTAAAGCCAAGGCCGCTACAAGCGCAAGTTCGCAAGGGGGCAGTGCAGAGCGTGTAAGCTTATCACGCGAAGAACTTAAACAAATTAAGCGTAAGCAAGCTGAAGAGCGCAATGCGCTTTATAAGCAAATGCAACCTTTGCAGAAAAAATACACTGCAGCTGAAACAGAGCTGGAAGAGCTTATGTTGGAGCAAGACGGCCTTGAACAAAGCCTAGCGGATCCAGATGTGTATGCTGATACCGCCCAAGCAACGCCTTTACTTAAGCGTTTTGGTGAAGTGAAAGAACGCGTAGAAGAACTCATGGAAATCATGGCAGAGCTTGAAGAGCAGTTGGCTGTTTTTGAGGCAAGGCGTAAGATACTTTTGGGTGAGGATGCAGACTAATGGGAGTTACTACGGAGCAAAAGATATGTTGCCCTGAGAAAACGTTAAAAACACCTGACTACCGTATTGAGGTGGTGGCGGGTATTTTATGGCGAGAAGGGCAATATTTAGCAGCGCAAAGACCAAAGCATGTGCCCTTGGGCGGCTTTTGGGAATTTCCCGGCGGTAAAGTGGAGGAGGGGGAAAGCCTTGATGCTGCTTTATTGCGAGAATTGTGGGAAGAGCTTAGTATTAAAGTGCAAAAGAGTTGTTATTGGAAAACGGTGGAGCATGATTATCCGCAGCGCAAAGTGCGTGTACATTTTTTCCATGTCCTCAATTTTGAAGGCGAGCCGCGCGGCGCTGAAGGACAACACTTGGCATGGACAACACCTGAAAGCGGATTAAGCATGAATTTTTTAGAGGCCGATACAGCCTTAGTGCAAGCACTTGTTTCTGAGAGTTTTTCTTGAGTTTTATAAAAAGTTTGCCTACAATAGTACCGTCTATGATGCTCTGTGGTGAGCATGGTTTTTGGGGAGAATAAAATGAGTTCGCAAAATTGGGAAGATGAATACAAAGTAGGTATAGCCGTTATTGATGCACAGCATAAAAGGCTTTTCCAAGGAGTGCTTGAGCTACAAGCGGAGCTCACAAGCTCTACGCCACCCGATATCGTCGTAGATAGGATATTACGGTTACAGGAATATTGTGTGGATCACTTTAGCGCTGAAAAAGCTTTACTGGCACCGTATGCAAACGAAATTTCTTTATATTATGAGCATATGGCACAACATCATGGCTTTGTGCAGGTGACAGATATTTATGTAAAACGCGCAGAAAGCGAAGGTGCTGCTGTGGTAGATGCTTTATGCGTTTTTTTGCAACAATGGCTAAAAGAGCATATTAAAGTCATGGATGTGCCGTCATTTAAAGCTTTAGCTGCGTTAAAAAAATAATTTACGATTGAGGCGAGTGTAAGGAAATTTTCACCGTCAACACATAATAACCGGAGGCTTTATGCGTACATTTGTTTGGGAAGCAAAATATGCCTTGGGTGAGCCAGACTTAGACGCACAGCATAGGCGCTTATTTGTCATGCTGCGTGAATTACAGCTGGAAATTTACGGGCAAGTTTCGCCAGAGTTTGTGGTGGCAAAGGTCAACGAAATGTTGGCATACTTTCATGAACATATTACGGCGGAAGAAGCTCTTATGGAACCTTTTTCCGCCATATTGCCCATGTACTTAGAGCATAAAGAACAGCATGCTCAATTTTTTGCAGCGGTAAATGTTTTTGCTTCGCGTGCGAAAACGGAAGGGGGAGACATTGCCAAGGAGCTGTGCGAGTTTTTGGGTTCGTGGTTGGTGGCGCACATCTATACCATGGATAAGAAAACCTTTGCGGCCATGCATGGCTTAGGATTTCCGTGCCAAGTATCAAGCCCTGAATTATGCCTTGAGTATGAAGATGAAGCCAGCTCAAGGTTTCCATTATGGCTTCAAAAATAGATGCACCCTTGTAGTAACAAGCGTTGCTTAAGGTGTTTACTTTCTGGAGGAAGATATGTCTGATCAACTTCGTGTGGCCGTTGTGGGTGCCACCGGTGCCGTAGGGCGCGAAATGTTAAAAACTTTGCACGAACGCAACTTTCCTGCCACTGAAGTGGTTCCTTTTGCCTCAGCTCGTTCTGCCGGAAGCAAAGTGCTTTATGGCGAAAATGAGATAGTGGTACAAGAGCTGAAGGAAGATGTGTTTGAAGGATTTGACATTGCAATTTTCTCTGCAGGTGGTGGCACTTCTGAAAAGTTTGCTCCGCATGCAGCCGCTGCCGGTTGTGTAGTTATCGACAATTCTTCCGCATGGCGCATGGATGAGCGCTGCCCCTTAGTAGTGCCTGAAGTGAATGCCCATGCTTTGGAAAAACATAATGGCATTATTGCAAATCCTAACTGCTCCACCATTCAGATGATGGTGGCTTTAAAGCCTTTGCATGATGTGTCTAAAATTACCCGCGTCATAGTTTCTACTTATCAAGCTGTTTCTGGTACTGGCCAAAAAGCCATTGCGGAATTAGAACAGCAAGTGCGCCAAATGTTTAATATGCAAGAGCCAGATGTGGAAGTTTACCCACATCGCATTGCGTTTAACTGCTTGCCGCAAATTGATGTTTTCATGGAAAATGACTACACCAAAGAAGAAATGAAAATGGTGCATGAAACTGTGAAAATTTTAGAAGATCCAGGCGTAAAAGTTACTGCCACTTGTGTGCGTGTACCTGTGTTTTATGGGCACTCTGAATCAGTAAACATTGAAACAGAAAAGAAAATCACTGCTGCTGAAGCTCGTGCCATCTTGGCGCAAGCTCCTGGTATACAAGTGTATGATAACCCACGTGAAAAAATGTATCCTATGCCCATCGACGCCGCCGGTGAAGATGCGACTTTTGTAGGGCGTATTCGTGAAGATGAAACCATAGCCAATGGCTTAAATATGTGGGTCGTCTCTGATAATATTCGTAAGGGTGCTGCTCTTAATGCCGTGCAAATAGCCGAAGTTCTCTTGGAAAAAAATTGGCTGGGCGTGGAAAACCGTACTGTATTTATTCAAAAATAATGCAAAATTCCGTAGAAATTCTGAACTTTGAAAGCTACCTTGAGCGTATGCTTGAGGTAGCGCGTCCAGGCGCTGAAAAGGTTCTTGCTTTTTATGAGCATAGAGTGGGGAGCATCTGCAAAGATGCTCGCCTCATGTTGGCACCCCTAGATGATCACTTGTGTCATAGGGGAGACGGTGTTTTTGAAAGTATTTCCTATAAAAATGGAAGGCTTTTTCAATTCGACGCCCATATGGAGCGCATGCAAAACTCTGCTCTGGGTTTGAAAATGCAACCTCCATGCTCTTGGCAAGAGGTGGAACACCTTATTTTACAGGTGGCAGCAGCATCTGATAGAGAGGACGGCGCCATACGTGTTCTTATGGGGCGCGGCCCTGGCGGTTTTGGTATTTCGCCGGCAGAATGTCCCACCACTTCCTTGTACATCATTGCCATTGAGAGCAAAAGTCCCTCAGCGTTATGGTATGATACAGGTTTAACGGCCTGTAAATCCGCCATTCCCGCTAAGCAGTCTTATTTGGCAAAAATAAAAAATGCTAACTATTTACCCAATGTACTTATGGCTGAAGAGGCTTTGAGTCGCGGTGTAGATGTGGCATTTTCTTTTGACGATGCAGGACATTTAGCTGAGGCCACCGTAGCCAATGTGGCTTTGGTGAGCGCAGATGATATGTTGGTTTGTCCGCACTTAACACATGCACTTTCAGGCACCACGCTTATGGCCGCCTTAGAAGTGGCCAGAGAAATGATGCCTATTACTTTTCAAAATATTACTGAAAATGATATTTGGCAGGCTAAGGAAGTGCTACTTTTTGGCTCTACGCCCTTATGTGTGGGAGTAACGCATTATGAAGGCCGTGCTTTGGGCACCGGCTCCACAGGTGCTTTTTCGCATAATTTACGCCGATTACTCATGAAAAAATTATGGGCAGAAGGAACTGAATTTTGCAGCTAAAAAAAGCACAGCAGGCCAAAGGGCGTGCGCACACTACAGAGCAAGAAAATATTGCTCTGTCTCAAGAGGAGAGTGCCACACCTCATGCCAAAGCAAAATCTGTCTCGCATGTTTCCCATGCGCTTCCAGCTCTTTTAGTGAATGGAAATGCGACTTTTGGTGCCATGGAGGAACAATTGCTCGCCATGGCTCATGCTTTACAAGAGGCAGGGTTTAGTCCCTATGTGTTGTGTCTAGATGGTAGTGAGCTTATGCACAGGGCACAAGCTCAAGAGTTGGAGACTCTCTCTTACGGTGGCGGTATAGGTTGCTCTTTGCGCGTGTTGTGGCGCTTTAAAAGGCAAACGCCGCTGTGGATTCATGTGTTCACCACAGCCTCTTTGCCCATGGTTACAAGGGTAGTCTCCTGGCGTAACGCTGGTATGACCTACATCATGTATAGTCATAACCCTTGTGATTCTACCTATCAGAAGAAATACACAGCTAAAATGTGCCGCGGGATTAATAGTATTATTTTCCCATCGCAATTGGTGGCGCAAGATTGGGCTGAAAAGGGCTTTTGTTTTGCCCATAGTGCTGTGATTACGCCGGCCATAAGCGCCGAAGTACATACGAATTTTTTAGAACACCCACAACCTCAAGAGCCTTCTTCTTTGCGGTGTAATTTTCTGATGTTCGCCAATGCATATACAGAAGAAGAAATGGATACCTTATTTTCCGCCATGTTTTCTTTATGTGAGGAAGAGGAAAAGCATAAAGGGCAATCCTTTGAAGTGCGTGTGGTGGGAAAGGTGCCCCATCTGGAGCGTGTCCTTACAAAAGCGCGCGGGCTAGGTGTAGAGCATCGTTTGTCTTTATTGGGAGAGCAAGATATTGTAGAGGTGCTTTTAAGCTCTACGGTATTGCTTTTGCCCGCTCCTAAAACCTTACCTGCTTCCATGGCTGCCAACCATGCGCTCATGACAGCGTGTTGTTTAGGGCGGCCGGTTTTGGCAGAGCAGGTTGCTCCGTACACAGAGTACGCCTCGGAAACAGTTCTTTTTGTCAAGATTCAAGACAACATAAGTTTATATAAAGCCATGCATACCGTGGTTTTTGATGCGTCCGCACGTCAGAAGTATGGGCAAGCTATGGCTTCTTTACGTCCTTTTGTGCTCATGCCACGCTTCATTCAAGCGCATATGGAGGTTTATGAAAGCTGTTTGCATGACCTTGGTTGGAAAAAAAATCTTGCATAGTAAAAGCGTAGGGTTTACTACCTTAATCGGCATCTGCAAAACAGGATACTAGTGCAAAACAATAGATTTGCTTAAAAAGCGCACGTAAAATACGTGGAATAGGGGGGCGAAATGCTCTTATACCGTATTTTTAGCGTAGCAAAACAGTTTTTCAGTGCCGACTATCTTAGCATATCAATGCCATAGGAAAAAAATATGAAGTGTAAAGTTTGTAAGGAGCCCGCTGTAGTTTCATTGCGTAGCCACCATGCTGGTTTTTGTGCCACGTGTTTTTTACAATTTTTTAGCGGGCAAGTGGAAAAAGGCATTAGCAAGCAAAAGCTTTTTACGCATGAAGATAAAATTTTAGTTGCTTTATCAGGGGGGAAAGACTCCTTAGCGCTTATGCTAGAGTTGTCGCGTCAGGGCTATGATGTAACAGGCTTACACATAGACTTAGCCATTCCCGGTTCTTCTGCTGCTACGCGCGCTGTGGTAGAGCGTTTTTGTGAGCAACACGGCTTTAAGCTCATAGTAAAAGACATGGCGCAAGAAGGTCTTGCCATTCCTGATGTAAAAGCAAAATTAAAGCGCCCCATTTGTTCTGCTTGTGGTAAAATCAAACGCTATTTCTTTAATAAAGT
>CAYJNA010000089.1:0-9705 GCA_964371225.1 uncultured Desulfovibrionaceae bacterium | reverse complement strand
GCCCTTTTTGGCGCTAGCAAAAGGGCTCTCCCTCCCCCACAAAAAAAGATTAAATCCTTCGCTTACTCTGCCAAAGCTTCTGCAAAGCGGGCGCGTAAGGCTTCAAGCTTGGTGCGGGCGTCGTCCATTTGGGCGGCGCGGTCACGTTCTTTTTGCACCACGTCGGCGGGAGCGCGTGACACAAAGCTTTCATTGGCAAGCTTTTTAGCTATGTTATCCATCTCTTTGTCAATTTTGCCAATTTCTTTGTCTAGGCGGGCTAATTCACCGTGTAAGTCCACAGAGCCCGACAAGGGTATGATAATTTGGCAGCCTTGTACCACTTGTGAAGCGGAAGCTTTGGGCGCTTCTGCTTGAGCGTCGATGTTGAGATTTTCAAGACGAGCCAAATTACAAATCATTTGGCGTGCAGTATCAAGAGTGCTTTCTTGCTCGGCATTTTCAGCATGTACTAGAACGTTTAAGCGTAAGGAAGGTGAAATGTTTAGCTCAGCACGGATGGTGCGCACAGCCACAATGACACCTTGAATAAATTCCATGCGAGCGGCTTCCACAGGTTTGTGGCATGTGGGGCGCGGTGCAGGGTAACGTACTGTAGCTATGTCCTGCACGCCACTTTCATGGGTATGAATGGCTTGCCATATTTCCGCTGTGACAAAAGGCATCATGGGGTGTAAGAGGAGCAGTGTTTCTTTGAGTACTGTCCAAAGTACGTATTGTGCTTCACCTTTACGGGCTTCATCTTGCATGTCGGCTTTGATAAGTTCAAGGTACCAATCGCAAAATTCATTCCAGAGGAATTTGTAGCCACCTTGGGCGGCATCGTTAAAGCGATATTCCTCAAGGGATTTGTCCATGTCTTCTTTGGCTTTTTCAAGGCGGTGCAACATCCACTGATGGTGCAAGCCTTGAACCTTATCTAAATCCACAGGTGCGGGTGCGCCCTCGGGGAGGTTCATAAGGGCAAAGCGGGCGGCATTCCAAAGTTTATTTACAAAATGGCGATAGCCTTCGATGCGATCTTCGGCAAGGCGAATATCACGTCCCATGGCGGCAAAGGAAGTGAGGGTGAAGCGCAAGGCATCACAACCATACTTTTCAATCATCTCCAAGGGGTTGATGGAATTGCCTAGGGACTTAGACATTTTGCGTCCTTGGGCGTCACGTACCAAGGCATGGAGATATACGTGATGGAAGGGAACTTTGTCCATAAAGTGCAGACCCATCATCATCATGCGTGCTACCCAGAAGAAGAGAATGTCAAATCCGGTAACTAGTACGGATGTGGGATAAAATTCTTCAAGTTCAGGTGTTTTTTCTGGCCAGCCCATGGTGGAAAAAGGCCATAAAGCTGAAGAGAACCATGTGTCTAACACGTCTTCATCTTGTAGTAAATTAGTGCAAGCGCACTTGGTACATGTGCTTGGCGCCTCGAGGCTTACTATGAGCTCGCCGCACTCTTGGCATGTCCAAGCAGGGATACGATGCCCCCACCAAATTTGGCGGCTGATGCACCAGTCACGAATATTGTCTAACCAATTATAATAGGTTTTAAGCCAGCTTTCGGGGAGGATTTTGGTGAGCTCCGGAGCAGCAGCGCGCGCACGCGGTGCTAGTTTTGTGGCAGCCACAAACCATTGTGTGGAAACGTGCGGCTCCACCACCGTATGGCAGCGATAGCATTCGCCCACGGCATGGGAGATTTCTTCCACCAAGAGTAAGTCACCGGCAGCTTCTATGTCAGCCACTATTTTTGTGCGGCAGTCGGATTTTGTAAGGCCTTCATAGGGGCCGGCAATATCCTTCATGATGCCCATGTCGTCAATGCCTTGGAGGAATTCTAGGCTGTGTTTTTGGCCTAATGCCCAGTCATTATGGTCATGGGAGGGCGTTACCTTGAGGGCACCGGTACCAAATTCTCTATCCACATAGCTATCAGCTATGATGGGTATTTCGCGCTTGAGTATGGGAACGTATACTTTTTTACCAATAAGATGTGTATAACGCTCATCTTCTGGGTGTACGCATACGGCTGTGTCTGCCACAATGGTTTCAGGACGGGTAGTGGCTATGGTAATGGTTTCATCACTGCCCACCACGTGGTAGCGAATATGCCATAAATGGCCGGTACGTTGTTCGTGTTCTACTTCGTCATCGGCAAGAGCTGTGTGACAACGACTACACCAGTTGATGATGTAATCGCCTTTATAAATATAGCCTTGATTGTATAAATCTACAAAAACTTTACGCACAGCGTCGGAAAGGCCTTCGTCCATGGTAAAACGCAGGCGTGTCCAGTCTACAGAAGCACCCATTTTGCGAATTTGATTTAAAATGGTGTTGCCATATTCTTCGCGCCATTCCCAAACTTTTTCCACAAAAGCTTCACGTCCAAGGTCTTGGCGTTTTTTTCCTTCTTTGGCTAAAGCGCGTTCCACCACATTTTGTGTTGCAATACCGGCATGATCTGTACCGGGTACCCAAAGAACTTTTTTCCCTTTTTGGCGCGCATGGCGGCATAAAACATCTATAAGTGTAAGGTTCAGGGCATGGCCAATATGCAGTACGCCCGTAACGTTGGGCGGGGGAATAACTATGGAATAAGGTTCACCTTCTGCATCCATGTCTGGGGTAAAGGTGTTGTTTTGTTCCCAATGTTCGCACCAGCGCGCTTCCACATTATGGGGTTCGTATCCCTTAGGTAAGGCGTTTTCTGACATCTTGATTTCTCCGAAAAAGGTGACATACTAGGCCCCACAGGAGACCTTATCATGCACCGCTCAATTTATATTCTTTGGGATGCGTCACATATTTGGGGACTTATGGTCCTTCATACCCTCCGGGGTATGGGTGTGCCGCATCGAGTTATTACTTGCAATGAAATAACCCACGGCGTCCTTTCTGGCAAGCCAGCATTATTGTTAGTTCCCGGAGGCACTGCAAGTCTTAAATATCAAGCCCTTGGAGAAAAGGGCTGTGAGGCCATTCGGGCTTATGTGGCGCAGGGGGGCAATTATTTGGGCTTTTGTGGTGGGGCGGGGCTTGGGCTTTCTCATGATCATGGCCTTGCCTTGTGTCCATGGAAACGTGCGCAATATAAGGATAGAATGCAACATTTAGTGTCAGGCCATGTCCGTTCTGCCATGCATGCGCATGATTTGAGTTTAACCACAAGCAGTATTTCATTGCCCATTTGGTGGCCTGGGCGTTTTGCCCTTGAAGAAAATACCGCGGTGACCGTATTGGCCTCTTACGATAAACCGGGGCAGGATTTTTCTTTTGCAGATATTGATGTAAGCTCCTTACCTCCTGCCACCTTTGATCAATGGCAAGATGTGTATGGTGTTAATATGCGCGCAGATTTTTTACATGGGCAACCTTGTGTTATTACGGGCGAATATGGGAAAGGACGGTATGTGCTTTCGTATTCGCATTTGGAAACACCGTATTCACCTGAAGCCAATGGCTGGCTGGCGCATTTATTAATAGAGCTTGCAGGGGTACAGCCCTTACAAAGCACAGCACCGGATTGGCATATGGAAAAACTTCCACAAAAATGGGAGCTTACAGCAGAAACGGCCTTGCTTTTTGCTGCCCGTGATGGGGTGAAAAAATTACTTACCTTGGGCAAAGAACACCATTTGCTCTTTCAACGAAACTCGTGGCTGTGCGGGTGGCGTACGGGAATCCCCGGCGGTGCTTTGAATAATTTATACACAACTTTATGTACCATATTGAGCACATCGCCCAATGATGCGGCTATGCAATATTGGCATGAGCACAAAACTGTGGTATCTCAGGTGTTGCCGTCGTTTTTATTGGGAGTAGAGGGCTATTTATTGGCTGAACGCTTGGCTACGACCTTAGCAGTTCCCATGCCCAGAGCCATTCACCGTGATTTATTAAAAAAGCAGCAAGAAATGCTTTTTGGATCAGTGATGCATAGCTCTGGCGCGCATAAAGAGCTTTTAACTATAGCAGATAAATTAGTATATCTCTTACTGCGCGCTTAGATAGGGCAGAAAGTAGACATAAAAAATAATAGATATTGTACTATTGATGAATTTTGGTGCGAAATCATGCATACAATAAAAAAAATTATCCTTATTATTCTCATGGTTGGGGCTTTGCTAGGTATGTTTTTTATACCTGCTTTTGGTGCACAGGTAGCCATAATATTACTTTTGTTAAGTGGTATTCTCCTCTTAGTTGCTATTACCATAAAGCATCCTTTTTGTTTTTATGTATGCATGACTTTTTTTTCCTTAAGTGTACCTCTTGCTGTATTAGAAAGTTATTACTTTATAGCATTGCATAATTATAAAAACCATTTTGAGCATAAAGACTTAGAGAAAACGCACAGCCCTAAGGGGAAAGTTAATCACACAAAGACTTCTCAAGAAGGTCAAAAGAATGTTTCCACTCAAAAAGATGAAAAGCAGTATAATAATAACTATAGACATATCTCCTCAAAGCGTCTTCTGGAAAATGGGAAAGTTCTTTATAATGTAACATACACTTTAAATGAGTATGGGCAGCGTATTACTCCCGAACATCCCCATGCAAAGAACGCGGTGGTTTTTTTAGGGTGTTCTTTTACCTTTGGTGATGGTTTGGAAGATATGCAAACCTTTCCCTGGCTTGTGGGAGAAAAACTTGGAGCAGACTATCAAGTGTATAACTTGGCTTTGTCTGGCCATGGTACACATCATGCTTTAGAACGTTTGGAACGACAGTTACCCGCTTTAGCAAAATATCATAACATAGCAGTTTTTTATACAGTTATTGAAGATCATCAGCGCCGCTTTCAATACGGCCCTCAATATGTTCTGGAGGGGGATGGGTTAAAACGTCAGGGAAATTATGGAAAGATAAAGTTTTTCTGGTCTGACACCATTTGGGAATCATGGCTACAGCGAAGCTATCTTTTTAAAAAAATAGAAGTACCTTTAAAAGACGTGCTAGCACCGCTTTCCAAGAGAGAGGACAGAGTATATCTTTTGCATGCTCTCACAAGACATATGCAAAAAGAACTCTATACAAAATATCCACACAGTATGTTCACTGTGCTTGCTTGGCCTCCTCATTCACTAGAGATGCTTGCTGGTTTACCACAGAACATACATGTTATCGATGTGGAACGTTGGTTGCCTGATTATGCTACGGAACAATTCAAAGAAGATAGCAAATATATTATTTATCCCAAAGTGGATTCTCATCCCACGGCTTATGCCAACGAGCTGGTGTCCAATGCCTTGGTGACGGTAATACGAGAACACATGGAATGATGAAGACTTTTAGGCACTGGGAGACGCTAAAGCTTTTTGTATCTCTAAGCTCTACTACACAGCGGCAAGGCTGTCACAAAATTTTTATATAGGTGTTGAAATGATATTATGTCGCGCGGTATGTGTTACGGTGTTTATTACGGTGATTTTTTTTCTCACAGCAGATTTTATGCTGACAGCCTTACATTTGGATCCCATCAGCAAAAAAAAAGATGTACGCACCTTTGTGACAGGGCAAAGACATCCTGTATATCATCATGATTTAAAAACCAATCTTGTGGCCGAGGCCTCGTGGGGAGATAATTACTATACGCTTTGTACCAATGAATATGGTTTTAAGATAGCTTGTGCCGATGCCGGAAAAAAAGCTAATAAAAGTTATGATATAGCCTTTATGGGTGATTCCTTCACTGAAGGTGTGGGTATGCATTATGAGGATTCCTTTGTGGGTTTATTTGCAAAGAACAATCCGCATTACTCTGTGGTTAATTTAGGGGTCGCATCATATGCCCCATCCATATATTATGCAAAAATGGCGTATCTTTTAGAGCAAGGCTTTACCTTTAAGCATGTTATTGTGGCAGTGGATATAGGTGATATTTATAATGAAGCGGTTTTATATGCTTTATCTAAAGATGGACGTAGTGTTGTAGAAAAAAATATCGTGAGCTCTGCTGGTACTGTGGTGGAAGAACAAACTCCTGTTCATAAAAATAAAGAAAATGCCGGTAAAGAACTGTCTTTTTTTGAGCAATATTTTAAATATACATGGTTTATAAACTTAATTGTACATGAATATTTTTATCCCACGAAAAAGTTGGCAAAAACGTTTGATATGCTGTCGGTGCAGTCAGCATGGACGCATGGTGTAGATGAAGCCCATTATGGAATAACAGGCGTAGAGGGTGCCATTGAGCAAGCCGTAAGTGCCATGACCAAGCTTAAAAAACTTTTGGATGCGCATGACATCAAAATGTCAGTTCTTGTATACCCTTGGCCCGCGCAACTTATGTATGCCCCTAGCAAACACAAAGGCGTCACCGTGTGGGAAGAGTTTTGTAAAAAGCAAAACTGTACTTATTTTATGGATGCCAACCCTAAATTTTATACACTGTTAGAGCATAATTCTTTAGAGGACGTTTTGCACGAACATTATTTATTGGGCGATTTTCATTTTAATGAGCGCGGTAATGCTGTGGTGTATGAGGCCATACAAGAAAGCTTTACAAATAAATAGGAATGTGACGCGCTTTTATTCTTTTTCACATAAGCAATATCTGTCTAGTCCAGCTAAATCTTGCCCTGTGCTGATATTTTTCCATGTGCCGTACTTTAAGAAAAGTTTGCGAACGGCGTCCCCTTGTGTACAACCATGTTCTATGACGCATAGGCCGTTTGGGCGCAGTACTTTCCATGCTTGCTGTGCTAGTGCTTCAATATGTACAAGGCCATGGGGATCGTTTTTATCAGTATTGGGCACAGGTACCAAGGCGGTTTTGGGTTCAAATTCGCGAACGTTTTGCTCAAGCCCCATGAATTCCGCTTCACTCACATAGGGCGGGTTGCTTATGAGCACATCTAGTGAGTGCGGCGCAAAGGGAAGGGCATAGAGGGAAGCGCGCAATGGATGCACGCGTTGCTGCACTTCAAGATGGAGTGCATTATATTGTGCCACTTGCAAAGCTGCAGCGCTGATATCCAGCATAAAGCCGTGTGCATAAGGTATTTCTGCGGCAAAGGTGCAGGCAAGACAACCTGAGCCTGTACCAATGTCAGCAAAGGTTAATATTTCTTGAGGTAGGGTGTATTGTGGTTTTTTTCGAGCCAGATGCATGATGGCTTCAAGCACATCTTCGCTTTCGGGGCGTGGTATTAATGTGGCCTTAGTAACTTTAAATTCACGTCCGTAAAATTCTTTTGTTCCCATAATATACGCTAAAGGTTCGCCCAAGGCGTAGCGCTGAGCCCAAAGATAGGCTTGCTGCCAACGCTCTAATTGTATGGGCATGTGCCCTTGCGTAATAAGAAATATTTTGTCCACCTGCAATGCATGCATGATACATAGTTGCGCTACCAAGGTTGGGGCATCGCAATGGTGTTTACGTAAAAAAGTAGTCAGTTCTTGTAGAGCCAAACGCACAGTGCTAGGGGCGCTGGAAATATGTGTTGTGTTCATGCTGCCATGCTAGGGGAAATTTTCTTCTTTGTGAATGGCTTTTTCTTTACAATCATTTTTTTTGGGCGTAACTTTTTACTGCGTTTTTTGTAAGCGCCGTTTTAGCACACTAATTGTTTATGAAAGAGTTTTACAAGGGAGAGTTTGAATGAAAGATTTACTGCAAGGTATTACCCCCACTTTGTTGATGGGACCTGGGCCTTCCACAGTGCCTCAAGAAATTTACGATGCCATGGCAAGACCTACCATTGGGCACTTGGATCCGTACTTTGTAACCATTATGGACGCAATTAAAGAGCAACTCAGAACTGTTTTTAATACCAAGAATGATCTGACCATGCCCATGTCCGGCACGGGATCTTCCGGTATGGAAACGTGTTTTGTGAATCTTGTGGAAAAGGGCGATAAAGTGCTCGTACTTACCAATGGTGTTTTTGGCGTACGTATGCAAGACGTGGCCGCTCGCCTTGGCGCTGAAGTGGATGTACTTGACGCACCTTGGGGCGAAACCATAGATCCCGCCGCTGTGAAGGCCAAGTTGGCCAGTGGCAAGTATGCTATGGTGGCTCTTGTACATGCAGAAACATCCACCGGTGTGGTTTCTGATGCCGCTGCCATTGGTGCCCTAGTAAAAGAACATGGCGCACTTTTCATATTGGACTGCGTAACCTCCTTGGGCGGTATGCCTGTGCGTCTTGATGATTGGCATGTGGATGCAGCTTACTCCGGAACACAAAAGTGTCTTGCGTGCCCTCCCGGCTTAGCACCCATATCCTTTTCTGCACGCGCTTTAGAAAAATTAAAAGCGCGTAAAACCAAGGTGCCCAACTGGTACCTTGATCTTTCGCTCATAGCTTCTTATTGGGAAGGAACCACACGTACCTACCACCACACAGCGCCCATTAATATGGAATACGCTTTATATGCAGCTTTGAAGTTGGTGTTGGACGAAGGGCTTGAAAATGTCTTTGCTCGTCACAAAGCCATGCATGAACTCTTGGTGAAAGGCTTAAATGAAATGGGTCTTGAGATGTTAGTGCAAGCGGAATCACGCTTGCCCATGCTTAATGCAGTAAAAATTCCTGACAGTGTAAGTAATGAAGCCGCCATTCGTACTGCCATGCTAAAAGAGCATCATATTGAAATTGGTTCTGGCCTTGGGCCTTTAGCTGGCAAGATTTGGCGTATTGGCCTTATGGGACATACAGCACGTGAGGAGAATGTGGCGCGCGTGCTTGCAGCTTTAAAAACTGCCATGGCATAAAAACGTCTATATATAATGATGGGGGAGGCCTTAGGGCTTCCCTTTTTTTTGCCTAAAAATAGCCCCTTGTACTTCAAGCACAAGGGGCTAAGTCTTGGGATTCGTTTCACTCATGGGAGTTACAATTCCATTTAGTTGAAAAGTTACGTGAATTACATGTACTGACACCGTTAAAGGCTATCAAGTAAAGTGGCTTCTAACACTTTGGGTCTGCTGCGAAATTGCAGATGGGTTTTGACACAGTTAATAAAGTGTCAGGACAAAGCCTCTACCAAAGAATACGTATGCACTAATATGAATTAGCATGTTAAAAGTGGACGGACGGGACGATATCTACCAAGTGTTAAGGTGGCGCTGTATGCAAAACCTCCTAGGACGCACTCAAACCTAAAGGGCTTATGTGAAAGCACTGCCTTCAAGCGGGTTACACATTTTCGTAAGCCAAGGGCACTTACGATAAAAACAAAAACATAGCCGCGTTGGATAATGCGTGTTAGTGCCGTGCCGATGAAAAAAGGTTGTGTAAAGTGTGAGTAGACAAACAAGAAGGAGGTAGAAAACCTCCTGCCGTATGCATTTGTTTCTTTCTGTAATATAAATTAATAACTGCTTCTGCTTTGGCAAGGGGGTAAAGGCAAATAATTTTTTTTTGAAAATGTGAAATTTTGTGTTGACCTTGGTTACAATCTTGCGTACATTGCCTCTTGCCCTTCTTGTAAGGGATTCCCTGGACGGCAGGGAAGGACAGGTTGAGCCTGTTCTACTGCGTTTGATGATACAAGCTATCATCGAAATTGACATCTGTAGGCGTTACCAAATGCCGATGAATGTCGAGCCGTTCCAGCCCAAAAGCGGACCCTCATCGTGAAGATAGTTAAATTATCTTTAACAGGTGAATCCTGGGCTGTAAGGTGGAGGAACTTTTCCTCATTTGGTGACCTCTGCGGTTCCACCTCTTCTGTGAGCTTGTCTCACAG
>CAYJNA010000088.1:0-9745 GCA_964371225.1 uncultured Desulfovibrionaceae bacterium | reverse complement strand
CGCTTGGCGTTCTGAAATTGTCACAGTTACCGTGAACGGTGCTAATGATAAGCCTAGTTTCACCCCAGGTGCGGGTGGTAACAACCACACAACCTACGACGCTGGTGTAGCAGGCGTAATAGCAAGTGGTATACATGGTGGAAGCGCAACTGCAGAAGGTTCCTTCACTGTTGATGGTGGTGATGAACTTGATAAAGTTACCATTAAGGGCTTTGATGCCGATGGTAAAGATGTAGAATTTGATATTACTTCTTATACCGCAGAAGATCTTAAAAACCTCACCATTTATGGTGAATACGGGACGCTCACTGACATTACATATGATGCAGTGTCAGGTGAAGTAGAATATACCTACACCCAAACAGAGACCGCTACTCATGACAATGTAGTAGATGCTAATGGCGATGGAAAAAACGATAACGAAGTAACAAATCCTGATTGGTTAAGTAAAGACCAATACGATAAAGATACGACACTTGGCGATAAGTTCGAAATCACAGTTTATGACAAAGATGGTGAAACAGCGACTGGTTCTATAGACATTACTATTGTTGACGATGTTGTTGTTCTTGGTAATCTTGCAGTAGCAGGTGATGCATATGCTGATCCTAATGCCAATGGTAAATACGATGTGCCTGTTGCAAGTGAAAATGCAGAAGGTGAAGTAACGAGTGTTGTCAATGGAAAGCTTGACATTAAGGGTGCTGATGGTGATGCAGAGAATCCTATAGAGTTAGAAATTGTTCTTCCTGAAAACTACGTGGGAACAGTGGACTACGCTATTAACATTGACGAAAATGGCACACCAAAAGTTCTTACCCTTGTTTTCGATGGTAACAATGTCCTTGGTGTTCTAGGTGAAGATATCTCTGACCCGTACTTTGAATTTACACTTAATAATGACGGTACATGGACATACGTTCAACTTAAGCCGTTTACAGGTGATGTAAACATTGCCATAAAGGGCACCGATGTTGATGGCGATAGCGATACCCACTTTGTAACCTTTGAAGGTACAGAAGAAGGCTTCTCTACTCCACCAAGCACAGACGGCGGCACCATTAGTGTTGACGAAAGCGGTCTTGCTACCGGTACAATACCTGACACCGATAGCACTCCTGCCGATAGTAAACTTGCATCTGCCACTTGGACACCTCCAACTGTAGATGAAAATGGCGATCCAGTAGAGTTTACCATTGTTGGTGATAATACAACATACGACTCTAACCTTTATGACGTAACTGTAAATGCTGACGGCACATCTCTCACCGTAACTTTAAAACCAGAAGGCGTGCAGTCGCACACCACTGACGGTGATAACACTAACGGTGAGCATAATGATGTGGCTGACGGCGGCAAGATCACTATCACTGTTACAGACGGTATAAAAGAATACCAAGTGGAAGTGAAAGTGGACATTTACGACGATGGCCCAGTTATTAATGCAGATGCTATTAAAGCTATTCAAGATAGCCTTGATGCAAAGTACAATGCTGATACAAGTAATGCTGCCGAAAATGACTACAGTAATACTCTTTGGACAAAAGAGCTTGATAACGATCATGACGGCAAAATTGATAACAATGGTGCAGCAGCTAACTCAACCACAACCCTAGACCGCATCGGTATGGATGAAACAGCGCTGAAAGCTGCAGTTAATCTTGGTGCAGATAGTGAAGGATCTGTTGATATTACCTATACACTCGTTGTTGACCAAGATGCCATTGATGCATACAACAATAATGGTGGTTCCATAACAAGTGCAGGACAAGATGTTAGCATTTCACTTGAAGATGACGGTGCTATTTATGGTAAAAATGAAAATGGTGATACCGTATTCAAAGTAACACTTGATAAAGAAGGCAATATCACTATGGAGCAATTCTTGCCCATGGATCATCCCACCACAGATTACCCTGACGGTCATCCACTTGCAGGCTCTAATGGTGTAAATGAAGATGATTTCTTGGAGTTGAAGGGCTTTGTTGATGTAAAAGCCACCATCACCGCCACTGATGGCGATGGTGATACTGCTTCAACGGAAGTAACGTCTGACTTGATCTTAAAGTTCCAGGATGATGAGCCAAGCATCAATGGTAGCACGTCTACCAGTGCGCCAACTGAAGCTACTGTCACTGAAGAAAATGGACTAGCAACGGCTTCAGCAAGGGTTACCATTACCTTGGGTGCTGATATGGAAGGGTCAATGCTTACTATTCCTAAAGAGTTTGACCCAGCTGCTACAGTTGACCTCACTATGAAGTATATAGGTGGAGAGTGGCAAGCAGGATCTATTATTGGCGATAAATGGGTTCCATATGAAACTGATATATTAAAAGTACTTGACGGTGGTGTATTGAAATTTGGTGATGCCCTCTTTACACCTGTGGACGGTCAACCTGGTGTTTATGATGTCACTTTTAATGTAGGCAGCAGTGGTGGTCGCGACCTTAGCTTCACCCTCACCGACGGTGATGGCGATGACGTAACGCACACTATCACAGCTAAAGAAAATGAAGATGACGTACCACCACCTGTGGAGCCAGATTTAGATTCTACCGGTAAACACGTAGAAACTGTATATCTTACAACTGCTGGAGCTGGTACAGTGTATTGGTCTGCTAGTGGCTATGATAAATACCAAGAAATGCCTGACGGGTCTTGGGGAGACAGGGAGTCTGCTGGTGGTATTACAGAAACTCTCATCTATGATGGGCATGGGTTTGTAGCTAATACTGGAGATGCAAATGATTCAGTAGAGCTTGGCATCTACAATGACATAATTTATCTTGGTGAAAGCCATGATCCAAAATATGACAAAGCAACAGACGCGAGCCAAGCCATTGAAAATAATGCCTTTAACAACTTCATGTATAACGCTGATGGAACGTTAAGAGCAGATGACACTATTGTTGATAATGGTGGTTACTTTGCAGATGATATTGAAAGTGTACCTTTTGTAGATATTGCCAATGGTCACGGCGGTGATGACACAATCTACGGTGAAGGTGGTACTGACCTCATTTACGGTGGTACAGGTAATGACTACATCCATGGCGGCTCTGGCAACGATGCTTTACGTGGCGCTGAAGGAAATGACACCATAGACGGCGGCAGCGGCAACGACATCCTCTTTGGCGGTGAAGGTCATGATATTCTCAACGGCGGTAGCGGTGATGACATCCTCTTTGGTAGTTCCAATGACATACTAAAGGGCGGTAGCGGTAGTGACATCATTGACCTTTCAGCCTTGAATAGCTTGGATATCAACTCCATAATCTCCGTAGACGGCGGTGAAGATATGGATGCTTTACTGGTAGATTCTACAGAGCTTGATACCATAAAGGATATGCTCAATAGCACAGATAAAATCACTAATACTGAAGTTATCATGGCCGGTGGCAGTCAAGAAGAAGCACGCGATTTGCTTGACAGCCTCTCTGGAGAAAACGCTAAGTTTGATAGTACTGGCTGGACAGCTAAAGAATCCGGTGTTGAAGGCTACAGCCAATTCACCAAGGATGATGTAACCGTTCTTGTACAAAAAACCTTAGTAGACTTGAACTTCTAATCTTAGGCCTTAAAACATATAGCAAGCCCCCTTGATGTTACATCAAGGGGGCTTTTATATGCAGACTCATATGTCTTTTCGAAAATTATTTTAAAATGTTTTTCAATGTCGACTCTTTTTACAAGCTTATTTTTTCAACCTTTTCTACCAAAGTCGAAGCAAAGTCATTATCAATAATAAAATTATTTTCTTGCAATTTTTTATACCAAGCTTGCACTATGTCGTAAAATTTGGATTCTTTATTTTGCTTCAAAAATTTTTCAAAAGAAGCTTTTACCATGGAATGTAAACTATATTGCTTACCTACACCTATGGGATAATTATCAATACCGCTTATATAGACTCTCACATCAAATTTCACATCATTTTTCATTTGCTCAGAAAGTTCTGACTTAGGATATTTTTTGATAAATTCTTCTGCCACCATAATGGCCTCACGCAAACCATCATGATCTTCTATTTCCCTATACATATACCCTACAGGGTGCTTTTCAAGATAAGAAAAATAGAGTGCAAACTCTTCAGGAAGATAGTTTTTAAATGTTTTTTTAATATAATCATAATTGGGAGAAGCTGCGTAGCTCCCCTCACCTACATGCTCAATAAGAAAACCAAAACGCTTACCGTAATTTGTTCCCCTATACTCATTATTTGCATTGAGGCTAGCTAAAAAGCCATCATTATCATCATTTATTGTATTCAATACAGACATATAATATGCATAAAAAGCCTTAAAGGCTGCATCGCGTGTTTCTACAGAGTCTGCCGTGGTAAATGTTTTAAAAAAGGCTTTTTGCGCTAAAGCAATAAATTCCCCTAAGGGTTTAGTATCTGATGGGAAAGTTTTTAAAAGCTGTTTGTACATAATTATTTTTTTACTATTCACATTTTTAGCAAAGGCCTGCTTTGTATAATTTCCTTCCATTTCTGCAGCATTTAAGCCGCATACAGCAGCATCACGCCCTTTCAAGAAAAACCCCTGCGCGGTGGGGTGAATTTCAACACGAGAATTTTCAAAAATTTCTTTAAAATGCGGATGCTGCTCAGCCTCAGCACGTAAAGCAGCGTGTTCATCGCCCCCTGTGGGGCAGAGAAAAAAGCCTTCTCCTTGCAAGATGCAATTTCCCTTATAAACACAACCACGAGACAACATTTGTCCATCATCTGCTTCATAATAGGTGCGTGTTTCTAAAACAACACGAATGGTACGAGGTTCCTTAGGCACAGCCACTATGGTAGCACTGCCCTTTCCCTCCGTTTCGACTATTTCATACTGGTACTCGCCCAGCATTTTTTGCATAAGGTCAGCATCTTGCACCTTTACAGCAGGATCATTAAGATCTTTATTTAAGGCACTACAATCACCCTGTTCTGCATACAATAAAGAAAACAATGCCATACAAAAAAATCGTGCTTTGAGGGGAAAAAGCATAAAACATCCTTTATTTTTTATTATACAAAATGCTTTGCATTACACTTTATTTTTACTCTTGCCTAACCTGTACGTAATGAAAAAGCTCACCTATCAGCGAACAAATAATCGATGCTTGAAAACGTGCTTCCACACGTTTTTAAGAAAAGCACGCTCAGTACATATCAGGATATTGAAAAGTCAAATAAAAGCGTCTAGAAAAATGGTTTTTGAAAAAAAACTTTCGCAATAGGCTGATATATTTTAAAGCTATTTTTGTACAAATACGTAATTTTTTCGTTTTTCGCAAGAAATATTACTCAAGAACACATAGCATGAAGTTTTATGCGCATTTTTTCACAATAGCATAATAGGCTATAAAGATGGTTATGATAATACATATTGTCTCTCATTAATATATATTAATAATTCAATGCACTTACTAGTAAGCGATTATGCTTTTCTAGGAAATAGCATGTCCCCCAAATCTATTTCTACAATAGACATGACGTCTGTATGGCCAAACAGTTATAAATAGTATAAAACATAGAGTATTTTCTAATTTTGTTTCCTATACAGACATCACATCCAGTGCTAAAAGCTTTTATTTTAAAAACTTTTTTTTGGTAATGCCTGTCAAATCTTTACGATACAATTTTTTTGCACAATGTATACTTTTTGTACATAGTAATATGTATAACAGGTTAATTTTTCATATTTTTTCATATGTGCAAAAAATAATTTATCACTATATATTGCAAAAAAACCAAATCCTGCTATTCTGAAAAATCCAAACTTTCTTACATATCGTATATTGTATGCAATATATAGTGAAAGATAACACTCTTTAACCAGTTGAGGCCCTTCATTTTTTCTGAAAAGAATATTTTTTAACGGCAGTTTTTGCAAGCAAGGAGTTGTTCCCATGTCGCTTATTTATCCACAACACAGTCCGCGTCCTCTTGTTTTACATGAATCAGAGAAGCCGCAGCTGCACCGTGACCTTTTCCCCTACAACTCCATATGCCGAACGCCCTTTGACGGCGTGCTTTTAAGCCCGCGACCTGCTGAAAAATTTTACATTACCGACACCACCTTTCGTGACGGACAACAAGCGCGCCCTCCATATTCTGTAAAGCAAATAGCTAAAATTTTTGACCTATTGCACAAACTTGGCGGTAAAAGCGGGCTGATTCAGGCTTCTGAATTTTTTATTTATTCTGCCAAAGATAGAAAAGCCATCGAAATGTGTCGCTCGCGCGGATACCGTTTTCCGCGTATTACGGCATGGATACGCGCCAATAAAAACGACCTTAAGCTCGCGCAAGATATGGAATTTGATGAAGTGGGCATGCTTACCAGTGTGTCAGATTACCATATTTTCATGAAGCTTGGTAAAACGCGGCAGCAAGCCATGGATATGTATCTTGATATGGCGCGCCAAGCTTTAGAATGGGGTATTATTCCACGCTGTCACTTTGAAGACATAACCCGTGCAGATATTTATGGCTTTTGCTTACCTTTGGCGCAGAAACTCATGGAACTAGGCCGAGAAGCTTCCATGCCTGTGAAAATTCGCCTGTGCGATACCATGGGCTATGGTGTCCCCTACGCTGGCGCTGCCCTGCCGCGTTCTGTACAGCGTATTGTGCGCGCTTTCATTGATGAAGCACAAGTACCGGGAGAGTACTTGGAATGGCATGGGCATAATGATTTTCATAAGGTGTTGATTAATGGAGTTTCGGCTTGGCTTTCCGGCTGCGCTTCGGTCAATAGCACCCTCTTTGGTTTTGGAGAAAGAACAGGAAATACGCCTTTGGAAGCCCTTGTTATAGAATATATTTCTTTAACGGGCGATGATGCCGCGGCCAATACACCAGTCATTACAGAAATTGCTGAATACTTTGCTTCTGAGTTAGATTATGCCATTCCGCATAATTATCCTTTTGTGGGGCGTGATTTTAATGCCACTTCTGCCGGCGTGCATGTGGATGGTTTGGATAAATGCGAAGAAATCTATAACATTTTCGATACTAAACAAATCCTAGCTCGCCCTGTGCCCATTATTATTACTGATAAATCAGGAAGAGCTGGCGTGGCCTACTGGATTAACAATACTTTTAAATTAAATGAGGAAGATAAAATTAATAAAAGACATCCGGCCGTGGGATATATTTATGATGATATTATGAATATATATGAAAAAACAGGGCGTAATACCTCCTTTGCTCATGATGAAATGTTAGCCTTGGTGCAATGCCATATGCCAGAACTCTTTGAGTCAGAATTTGCCACCATGAAACGCCTTGCCGGTAAGCTCTCGTCACATGTATTGCTAAAAATGGCTAAAGCCGCTCCCCTGCTGGACGATTTGACACAAACTGAGGACAATCTCACAGATTTTGTAAGCAAATATACTTTTATTCAATATATTTATCTTACTGACACACAGGGCAAACTACTTTGTTCTGCCAGCATTGATGCTGCTTTTGAAGATAGATATGCCAAACAAGCCAAAGGGCATGACCTTTCACAGCGTGAATGGTTTCTTGAGCCCATGCAGCGTGGCAAGCTGCATATTATGGACGTATATCAATCGGCTTACACGGGAAAGCTTATTATTACAGTGTCCTGTGCTGTTACCGATGCGCAAGATAATATTTGCGGCATACTTGGTGCGGATATTCAATTGGAAGAATTGTTGAAAAGAGCAAAAATGCTCACAGCTGAAAATCAAAGCCCTGAAATGGAAGAGGAATAGGAGAAAACCCATGGCTCAAACACTGACACATAAAATTTTGGCAGCACATCTACAACATGGTACCATGCATGCAGGGCAAGAAATTGGTATTCGTATTGATCAAACCCTTACTCAAGATGCCCTTGGCACTCTTACATGGTTACAATTTGAAGCCTTAGGCATACCTCGTGTAAAAACAGACCTTTCTGTAAGCTATGTAGATCATAATACCATGCAGGCGAATTTTCGTAATGCCGATGACCATCGCTTTTTACGTACCACGGCGGCAAAATTTGGTGCTTTATTTTCACCTGCCGGAACAGGGGTATGTCACCAATTACATTTAGAAAATTTTGCCAAGCCCGGCAGTACGCTTATAGGCTCTGATAGCCACACGCCCACAGCGGGAGGCATTGGGGCTTTAGCCATGGGAGCCGGTGGGCTTTCTGTGGCGTTGGCCATGGCAGGACAACCCTACGCCTTTACCATGCCCAAAATCATGCGCGTATGGCTAGAAGGAGAGCTTACAGGTTGGGCCACAGCCAAAGATGTTATTTTGCATATTTTGCAAAAACTC
This sequence comes from uncultured Desulfovibrionaceae bacterium, assembly GCA_964371225.1. Taxonomy (GTDB): domain Bacteria; phylum Desulfobacterota; class Desulfovibrionia; order Desulfovibrionales; family Desulfovibrionaceae; genus CAYJAD01. The sequence goes on along the minus strand of CAYJNA010000088.1, from coordinate 1,446 downwards.
AGTGTGAAAGGCGGTATAGGGTATGTGCTTGAATATGCCGGCCCCGGTGTGCCCACGCTTTCTGTGTCTGAGCGTTCTTCCATCACCAATATGGGAGCAGAGCTTGGTGCCACCACATCCATTTTCCCCAGTGATGATGTAACAAAAAACTTCCTCATGTCTCAAGGTCGGGCACAAGATTGGATGGAGCTTAGCGCCGATGCTGATGCCCAGTATGACGCTGAGCTTAAAGTAAATCTAAGTGCTATAGAACCATTGGCCGCAGCACCGTACATGCCGGATAATATTATGCGCGTGGCAGATTTAGACGGTCTTGAAGTCAACCAAGTGGTCATGGGCTCTTGTACAAATTCATCTTACGCGGACTTGCATCAAGTAGCCACTGTGCTACGCGGTAAATCCATTAAGCCAGCCACGGCCACCTTATTGGCTCCGGGCTCAAAACAAGTACTCACCATGCTCGCAGAAGAAAATGCCTTGTATGAAATACTCATGGCCGGTGTACGCCTTTTAGAATGCGCTTGTGGCCCCTGTATTGGCATTGGCGGGGCACCCTCTTCCGGTGCCGTAACTGTGCGTACTTTTAACCGTAATTTTGAGGGGCGTAGCGGCACCAAGGATGCAAAATGTTATTTGACCAGCCCCCTTACGGCGGCACAAGTGGCCTTGCATGGTAAATTTACCGACCCCGCCACTTGGGGTACACCTCCTAGAAAGGCTCCCCTACCGCATCGTATTCCCAGCATTGCACATCTCTTTGTGCAACCAGCGCCTAGTGGAACCCACGTGGAGTTGGAGTACGGCCCCAATATTGTGCCCTTAGAGAAGTTTGAAGCTTTGCCTGACATTTGCCAAGGTTCTGTAATTATAGTGCTAGAAGATAATATCACCACCGACCATATTATCCCTGCCACAGCAGAAATATTACAATTACGTTCCAATGTACCGGCCATTGCGGAATATGTGCTAAAAAGTGTAGATGCTGATTTTGCCTCACGGGCTCGCAAAACCACCAATGGCGTAATCGTTGCCAGAGAAAATTATGGGCAAGGTTCTAGCCGCGAACACGCCGCCATTGCACCGCGTCACCTTGGAGTACGCTGTATTATTGCTTGTTCTTTTGCCAGAATCCACCGTGCAAACCTTATCAATGCCGGCATTATACCATTGCGCTTTGTACATGCGAACGATTATGACAGTTTAGAACAAGGTATGCCTGTACATATAGACACCACACAAATACAGCCCGGTCAAGAATGCACCATAGCCATTGGGCAAAAAAATATTAGCATTACCAATGACTTAAGCGAACAAGAACTTGCCATCGTTCGAGCTGGTGGCTTACTCAATTGGGTAAAGTAAACCTCACAACAAATAAACAACTCTCATATGAGACCTCTGCGCAATTCATTGCGTAGGGGCTCATGGAGCGTTGACGACAGTCAA
>CAYJNA010000087.1:0-10171 GCA_964371225.1 uncultured Desulfovibrionaceae bacterium | reverse complement strand
TTTGGTGAACTAACCATTACAGACTTTAATGCAGCTGAAGGCGATACTTTGTTTATCCATGATAAAGATGTAACTAGCGAGATAGGTAGTAGTAGTGAATATACCTACGACGGCATTACTATTTATTTTGGTAACTAACATGCTATAATATAACATGTTATTGATTTAAGTGTTAAAAGGCATGCTACTTTGTAGTATGCCTTTTACTTTGGGTAAGCGTTTTAAGAGTTCTGCATAATTCTTAATACTGCTAAAATACATGGATTGCTTCGCTTCGCTCGCAATGACTTTCGTTGTAATACCAAATCATTGCGAGAAGCGTAGCGACGAAACAATCCACGATTTTTCAATTGTGCAGAACCCTTCATGTGGATGAAGCTTCCTTGGCTATAAAAGTCTGCTTTTATAAAATATTAAAATATTTCCCATGGTGAAAAGAAAGAGCTTTGTGGTAAATCTCCATCTTTTTAGCAAAATTGAGGCTTTTCAAACTACTTTTTTTGCGTGTTTGCCTCGTGTATACGAAAATAAGATTGACAATCGTTTTCATTCTCTGTACTGTGATTTGCGCCGCTATCCCATGGCCTATGTGTATGTAGTGGGGTATTGGTGATGTTTTTTACGCCTTCACTATTTTACGTTATAGAGGTGCAGCATGACTTTAAACGATATAAAAGAGCCAGGAAGTTTATTGGTGACAGAAATTTCTGTTACCGGTTCTTTGCGTCAAAGGCTTTATGATATGGGTATTTGCCCCGGAACTAAGATTGATTTTGTGCGTACTGCTCCTCTTGCGGATCCCATTCAAGTTCGTATAGGCGGCTATCATGTGGCCTTACGCCGTTCTGAAGCACAATATGTTGAGGTTTCCATCGATGGCCAATAAATTATTAGCTCTTGCTGGGCAGCCCAACTGCGGTAAGTCAACACTCTTTAATCTCATCACAGGGGCGCGTCAGTATGTGGCGAACTATCCCGGTGTTACTGTAGAAAAATTGGGTGGCACTTGTGTTATTGATGGGCAAAAAATTTCTGTGGTGGACTTACCCGGAACCTATGCCTTTACATCGTATTCTCCTGAAGAAAAAGCTGCACGTGACTTTATCTTAAATGATAAACCAGATGTGGTGGTAGCCGTGGTGGATGCTTCCACACTTAATAAGGGTTTGTACTTCGTACTACAATTATTAGAAATGGGGCGCCCTGTAATTTTGGCACTTAATATGATGGATGTGGCCAAAAGGCGTGGCCTTGTCATCGACGTGGACTTGCTTTCGGAAAAACTGGGTATTCCTGTGGTACCTGTGCAAGCCACCAATGCCAAAACAGAAGGAAAAAAACAACTTTTTGACCTCATTGCCAAATACACAGAAAATACACCGGAACTTGCAAGCAAACCTCTTGATTATGGTGTATTGGAAAAACACATAGAAGCATTGGCAGCTCAAGTGGAGCCCGTAGGCCAAGCGTTACATTACCCCAAACGCTGGTTAGCCATTAAATTACTAGAAGAAGACAGTGCCGTATTGGAAACATTACGCAATAATCCTTCTTGTCCGGCCAATATTGAAGAAATAGTTGCACAGCATGCAGGGCAAGCTGCCAAGGATGTGAGCGTACATACAGTGGCGCATATAGCCGCCACAAGACATGCACAGGCACGTGCTTTGAGTGATGAAGTTTTGCATGCCAAAAAAGTGGATGGGGCGCAGCCTTTGTCTTTCACAGAAAAAGTGGATGCCATCGTGTGCCATCGCTTTTTGGGGCCCATATGTCTCTTCCTTGTGCTCTTTGCTTTTTATCATGTTTCTGTGACATATGGTAATATTTTAGCTGCCAAAGTGTGGCCGATATGGGCAAGTCTTGAAACCTACATTTCTTCTGTATTACCCCATCAGGGCTTTTTAGAAGACCCGCTTTTACGTTCCTTAGTGGAGTGGGTAGTGAAGAGTATGACTGCGGTGCTAAACTATATTCCCATCTTTTTCTTAATGTTTTCCTTTGTATATATATTGGAAGGCAGTGGGTATTTGGCACGTATTGCTTTTATCTTAGATAAAGTTTTCCATTCCTATGGTTTACACGGGCAATCTACTTTGCCTTTAATTCTTGGCGGTGTTTATGTGGGCGGCTGCGCCATTCCCGGTGTGGTGGCTACCAAGGCTATTCCTGACGAAAGGGCACGTTTTACCACCATTTTAGTGGTGCCCATGATGAATTGCCTTGCCAAGGTGCCTTTATATTTATTGCTTATCAGCGGTTTCTTTGCAGCGGAGGCAGGCAGTACCATGTTTTTCATGGGAACCATCACTCTTCTTATGGCACTTATTGTGGCAAAATGCTTAAACTTAAGTGTGTTGAAGGGCAGACCCTCGGCTCCTTTCATCATTGAGTTACCTTCCTATCATATGCCCATATGGCGCAATGTATTACAAGAAACTTTATTCCGTATTTGGGTATTTATTAAGCGTATTCTCACCATTGTTGTGGCTGTTTCCACGGTGGTATTTGCCCTTGTATCCTTCCCCAATCTTTCAGATGAGCGCTTGGCTCACTATGAAAAAGAGCAGCAAAAAATAGAAGATGCCTTCATGAAGGCAGTGGCCGCTACTGCATTGGCAGATACGTTCACTAAGGCTGATATTTTACCGCTTATTCGCTTTCAAGAGAACTTGCGCGTACAAAAGCGTGGCCTCACACAAGAGCAAGCCAGTGCTGTTAACGATGAAGTGTTAAAGTCTTCACCCGTGTACGCTTCCATTGCATTACGTAAGGGTAAGGATGGTAAAAAACTTGCCTCAGCTTTACGCACTTTAGACAGCAAAAGAAAAACATTACGCCGCGAAATTCGCCAAGAGCGTTTTGAACATAGCTATCTTGGAAGAGCCGGTAAAGCTTTAGAATTTATCACAGCAGGTGCTGGCTTTAACTGGCGTATCAACATAGCTTTATTGTCTGCCCTTGCGGCAAAAGAAAACAGTGCCGCCACCTTGGGAGCCTTATATGGTTTTGAAGGTAGTCAAGTGGGTAAGAATTTTGAAGCCCTAGGCTTTACCCCCTTACATGCGTTAGCACTCATGCTTTTCATGTCTTTATACCCTCCTTGTTTGCCAGCTTCCATGATGGTGCGCAGTCAAACAGGGTCAACCAAATGGATGCTTTTTTCCATAGTATTTCAAATGACCATAGGTCTTATAGTGGCCACATTGGTATATAGCGGCGGTAAATTATTAGGGCTCAGTGGCACTGAAGCCATGTGGACATTTTACGGCCTCTGCCTAGCAGCAGTCATTATGCTAGGCTTTATTCCCGCTCGAGATGCGCATAAAGCGTAGCTCAGCATAACACAGTGCATTACGCAAATTTATATTATTTTCATCGGAGGAAAAAATGAAAAAATCTCTTTTAGCAGCTGCCCTTGTACTCAGCTTACCCACCTTTGCCATGGCGCATAGCCCCATTTTTGATTGCTTTGACAATGGTGACGGCACCATCATGTGCCAAGGTGGCTTTTCTGACGGTTCCTCAGCCTCTGGCGTGAAGGTTCATGTGAAAGACGGCGCTGGTAAAGTGGTTGAAACTTTGGCATTAGACGCCAATAGCGAACTTACCATTAAAAAGCCTGAAGGCGCATACTCCATGGAGCTTGATGCTGGCGAAGGTCATAGCATTAGCATTTCTGGCGATAAAATTGTTGAATAGAGATTTTGTGTAAATACATCTTTAAAATTTTTTTAGGAGCTTAGAATGAAAAAAGTAACACTTGCTTCTTTGGGTTTATTGGCCGCACTTACCATGGCAGCGCCTTCTGAGGCTCACTTCCAAATGGTGTACACCCCTGAAACCAGCATGGAAAAAGCAGCAGACATGGATATGCGTATTGTATTTACGCACCCAGCTGAAGCCGGCCATATGATGGATATGGGCGGAGTTAATGAGTTTTACGCTGTGTACAAACGCGGTGAAAATGCGCCTCAAAAAATTGATATGAAGCAATATCTTAAAGATATTACTTGGAAAAATCCCGGCTCTAGCGCCCCTGCTTTTGCAGCGCTTGTGCCCAGAAAAGAAATTCGCTCCATTGGTGACTATGTATTTGTTATGGTACCCGGCTACTACCTTGAAAAAGAAGAAGACGTGTATATGCAGCAAATCACCAAACTCATTGCCAACGTGGGCGGCGCTCCTACCATTTGGAATGAGCCTGTAGGTCTTCCTTGCGAAATCGTGCCCATGATTAAGCCTTATGCCACATGGAAAGGCAATGTTTTCCAAGGCCAAGTACTTTCTGGCGGTAAGCCCGTTCCCGGTGCTGAGGTGGAAGTTGAGTTCATGAGCCATGCTCCTGACTTAAAGACCAATACACTAGCTGAAAAGTCTTCTGTAAACTACCCCAACGGTGCTCTCGTGACGCAAACCATCATTGCTGATGAAAATGGTATTATTACCTTTGGTCTTGCCAAAGCCGGCTGGTGGGGCTTTGCCGCACTTGGTGTAGGCCCAGACAAAGAATACAAAGGTAAAGAGCTTTCCCAAGATGCCGTTATCTGGGTACAAGCTTACGATATGGATAAATAGTTTTACAAAGTTTATTTAGGGGGGAGGGAGTTATTCCTTCCCCCTTTTTTGTATGTGATGGAAAACTACATAATAAAGCATCATGTAGAGATTTATATTCTGTCACATAAAGGGAGAATTGTTATGAAAAAGATAATGACTTTATTTGTTTTTTGCGCCGCCTTTATGGCAGCAAGCCCATTTGCCCATGCGCATAGTGCATTGTTAAATTGCTTTGATAATGCTGACGGTACTTTTACCTGCCAAGGGGGCTATTCGGATGGTTCCTCAGCTACGGGTATACGTATTGTGGTGAAAGATAGTTCCGGTCGTGTATTACAAGAAGCACAGCTTAATGCTGATAGTGAAGTAATTTTACCGCGTCCTCAGCAGGACTTTAACGTTCTTTTTGATGGTGGCTCCGGTCACTCTGTGGAAATTCCAGGGGAAAGCATCATTCGTTAATAAAAATCCTCTAACTTTTTCATTGTGAGAACGTGTATGCAAGATGCACCGGTTAGTATAAAAAATTTACGGCATAATTATGGAAAAAGAGAGCTGTATAATGGGCTTAATTTATCCATAACCAAAGGGCGCGTATGCGCTTTGCTTGGAAAAAATGGTGTGGGCAAAACCACACTTATTCAAATTTTAATGGGCTTTTTGCGCCCCAGCAGCGGGGAATGCCGCATTTTTGGCGATTTAGCCTATGCCATTCGTCCGCAAACCAGAGCGCGCGTAGGCTTGCTTTTTGAAAAGCATTTGGCCTACCAATTTTTTAGTATAGAACAAATAGAAAAATATACGCGACAGTTTTACCCTAAATGGAAACCGGAACGTTTTTATAATCTCGTAGATTTGTTGGGTCTGCCTGCCAGTCATCGCATCGCGCACATGAGTGAAGGGCAGCGTTCTCAAGTGGTATTGGGACTGACCTTGGCGCAAGATCCTGAATTACTCATTTTGGATGATTATTCCATGGGCTTGGATGCAGGATACCGTCGTCTTTTTGTGGATTATTTGTGCGAAAATTTACGCGATGGTGAACATACCACCATCATCACCTCCCACGTTATTCAAGATATGGAACGTTTTGTGGATGATGCTGTGTTTATGCGCCGTCATAAAATGGCACATCAAACTTCTTTGGCAGATTTTGTACAAAACTTTACCTGCTACACCTTGCCGCGTCCTGAAAATAGCACGGAATTGGAACGTATTTTAGAAAAAATTCCTCAAGATATTTTGGTCAATACAGAGTGGCATAGGGATTTTGTGGAGCTCTTTTTTTACGCTCATCAGGCGCAAAGAGATGCTATTATACAGGAGCATAATTTGCATTCCTTACAGTTAAAGCAAAAAGAAATGAATATGGAAGATGCTTTCATAGGCTTTACGGGGAGGTATTAATATGCGTTTGTCATCTGCTTTCTCAGCCATATTTTATAAAGAAGCCATAAAAACACGGCATATGATGCTTTTGCTCTTTGCGGCAAATATGCTGTATATGGCATGGAACTTCATTATTTTACGACGCTTATTTATGCAAGACCACTCAGAAGTAGTGTGGTATCGCACAGTAAATTTAGGGCAAATTCCTTACGATGGTATGATGTTTGTCCCCTTTGTTACTGGCGTTATTTATTGCATATTTCAGTTTTTACAAGAAATGCGCGATGGGAGAATTCGCATTGCTTTACACGCCCCTTGCGACTCTTGCCTTGTGGTATTACTGCATGCGCTTTTTGGCATGTGCTTTTTAACAGGGCTCTTTGCGTGCGATGCAGTAATTTTATACATAAGCATGGTGAACTATTACCCTCCTGAAGTGGGCATCTCTGCACTCATTACCACCTTACCGTGGTTTATAGCAGGTTTTTATGTCTATCTTGGCGGTGCTTTTGTGTTGTTGGAACCGCAACCCAAAAGAAAAGTTTTGGCGGCGCTTGTGTGCTTTGGCCTGTGCTTACCGCTTTTCTTGTATACAAATACCGGCTTCTACGTGGACGTTCTACCATTTTTCATTTTGCTTATTCCATGCATGTTTTACAGCGTGGCTCTTTCCGCAGATGATTATAGAAATAGGTGGGTAGCATGAAAATTCGCATAGCCGGTCTTTGCATGTACGCTTTAAGTATATGTTTTTTCGCATGGATATTCCCCATGTTTTATTCTCTGCTTTTTGTAAAAACTGTGGATAAGACACATATGTTCTATAGCCCTGTGGATAACAATATGGTTTACACAGAGCAAATTCTTACTCGCGATGCCAAGGCAGAAGAAAAGTCTGAAAATCACCATGCTGATGTGGTGTATAAAAATGAAAAGGGTGAATATTTTACCCGTAATGAATTTGAGGCAAAAATCCCTTTCATCTATTATAGAAATATGGAATTGCGTAAACTTTTGCCCATGGAATTACATGGTGAAAGTTTTGATAGCCAAAGTATTCAAAAAGAACGTCGTGTGCTAGAAATGCCTTCGCGTTTATTGGATAGCAAGGTGTACAAAGAAGCTGTGTATCCGCTTATTGATGCCAATCCGGGGCAAGTGGCCTTGGTGCTTCCGGCAGATCGAATCCGCTTTGCAGGGCAACAGCTAGAATTTATTGATAGCGATGCCAATGCTGTGGACGAAAAGCAAACGCAAGCATACACCAAGGCTTTGTTGGATAAGGGTTTTACCTTTCCGGCCAAGGGTGTATGGGGGAACTTTAGTACCTTTAAACCCTTTGAGGGCGGCGTTTTTGTCACCGATTCGGCGGGAAAAACCTTCCGTTTGGTACGTGAAAATAATGAATTAAACGTGACACCCATGCCCTTTGCTGCAGATGTGGTGCCGCAGAAAATTGTCATTGCTGAAGCTAAAGACCGAAAATATTTGGGCTTGGTTTTAGATACAAAAGATCGCATGTATCTTTTGCATGAAAAAGACTTTGCTTTAAGCCATATTCCCATTGCAAACTATGTATCCGCCCATATGGACTTTAAGCTGATTATGGATCCCTTATTTGTGACAGCCATATATTCAGACGCTAAAGATATTCATGCTGTGGCCTTTAAGAATGCTTCTATGCTTCCACCTCTTTTGGAGCCTTTGCATAGTTTTACACATGCCATGAGTAGAAGTATGACCACCACCACTTCTACCATAGCGGATACCCTCTTTCCCTTTAGTCTTTCCTTTGAGGATATACATAGCAGTAAAGGGCAATGGTTGTGCCAAATAAGCCCGCTCTATATGAGCTATGGTTTAGTGTTTAATGCCTTATTGGCGGCGCTATATTTCTTTTTGTACCGTAAACACAGCCCACGTAATGTCATGTACCAATCCGCTTGTGTCGTGGTTTTGGGCGTGTATTTGTTTATTCCATTTCTTTTATTGGAACAATATAAAGAAAGAAATTCCAGCTTATCGTAACATGTTTTAATGAACTGTTTTTAAAGCCACTGAAGTGATTCGGTGGCTTTTTTGGTGGTAAAGTATGCGCTTTTCCATATAAAAATTCCTCACAAAAGAAAAAAAGCACAAAGAGGGAACGCATGAAAACATTGACAAGCATTTTGTTACTTCTTAAATTACCCAATGTATACTCATACAAATGTAATTTTTCATGGGGGAAAAGGTTTTGTCAGATAAAAATACTATGCAAGAACAAGACGATGAAATTGGCGAAAGAATGCATAATCGTTTGCATTCCTACAATATTGAATGTCCACAATGTGGCGAAAATCATAAATATACCCACGAAAAGGTACATAAAGTAGCCACCACGCCGCGTCGTGAAGGTGCGCCCGTGGTGTCTGTCAAAGAAGCTTTGGAAGATGAGATGCTTACAGAAAAAATGTATTCGCGTTTGCACTCCTATAATATTGAATGCAAGCAATGCGGCACGCATCATTCTCCTTTTACCGTAGATACCTCCGTGATAGAACATGTTTTTGCCACTGAGAGCACGCCAGAAGAAGAATTAGGCGAAAAAATGCATAATCGCTTACATTCTTATAATATTGAATGTCCACAATGCGGTGAAAATCATAAATATACCCACGAAAAGGTACATAAAGTAGCCACCACGCCGCGTCGTGAAGGTGCGCCCGTGGTGTCTATAAAAGAAGCTTTGGAAGATGAAGAGCTCACAGAAAAAATGTATTCGCGTTTGCATTCCTATAATATTGAATGCAAGCAATGCGGCACGCATCACTCTCCATTTACCGTAGACACCTCCGTGATAGAGCATGTTTTCGCAGCTGAAAGTACACCGGAAGAGGAGCTAGGCGAAAAAATGCATAATCGCCTGCATTCCTATAATATTGAATGCAAAGAATGCGGTACCAAGAATAACAAGTGTGATTGCAAGAGCTAAAAAGCTTTGAGAAGAAAACCCTGCGTAAAATAGCATTACGCAGGGTTTTTTTATAGCTTGTTATAACAGTGTTTTAAGGTGCTCTGCCAGTTTTTCCACATCTTCGGCATTGGTATTCCAAGAGGTAACAAAGCGAATGGTGGCGCTATCCTCATGCCGTGCCCAAAGTTCAAAACCATAGCTTTTTTCCAGCTCTTTTACCACACTAAGAGGCAAAATGGGGAAAATCTGATTGGTTTTGGTGGGAGCAAGCAAAGGAATTTGCATATGCTTCAAGGCGGCATCCAATTGTTGCGCCATGATATTTCCGTGTTTTGCCAAGTCATAATACAACGAATCTTGAAAAAAAGCCTCAAACTGCGCCGCCACTAGCCAGCCCTTGGCTAACATGGCGCCGCGCTGTTTGCACAAATAACGGAAATCTTCTTGTACTTTAGTATTTATAAGCAATAAAGCCTCTCCAAAAAGTGCCCCATTCTTGGTGCCGCCCATATAAAAAGCATCACATAGCTGTGCTATATCTTGCAAGCTTGGCGGTGCCTCTGGCGCATTTTGCTGCATTAAGGCGCTGCCAATACGCGCCCCGTCCACAAAAAGATACAGCCCCAATTTTTTACAACAGGCAGACAGCGCTTCCAATTCCTTTTTACTATACACCGTGCCAAGTTCGGTGGACTGCGATATATACACAAGCTTTGCCTGTACCATGTGCTCATTATCATGCTCCGCATACAATTTTTCTATGCTTGTGGCGCACAGCTTACCATGCTCGCTGGGAGCCGTAAGCACCTTATGCCCCGTGGCCTCAATGGCACCCGTTTCATGCACATTGATATGCCCGCTTTCCGCAGCAATGATGGCTTGATGTGGTCGCAAAAAAGCTGAAATGGTAAGCAAATTGGTGAGGGTTCCCCCAGGTAAAAAATGCACATGTGCCTGTGGGCAATGGCAATGTTTACGTAAAAGATCGGCTGTTCGCTGCGAAATGCCGTCAAGGCCATAGCCTTCATGATTATCTGCTGCACTGGCGCTTAAAGCCTCTAACATGGCAGGGTGGCAAGTGTGATTATAGTCATTTTTAAATTTCTGTATGATGGGTGTAAGCATGGTATATCCTTTTTTATGTCCGTTTTTTATAGGGTGTACAGCATGGAAGGGCAAGTACTTTTAGAGTGTGAGAGGTGTGATATTAGAGGTAGGGGAGGGTGAAAGAATTTTTTGAGGGGGGAAGGGGAACTTTTGCCAAAG
>CAYJNA010000086.1:0-10212 GCA_964371225.1 uncultured Desulfovibrionaceae bacterium | reverse complement strand
CCGCCGCCATTTTCAATGGAGAAATAGCCAGCATTATCAAGATAAGGCCCAATGAGTTTATCTTCTGCCAAGCGGAATCTATTCCCACTATTGGACTGAGTAAAGTCACGCGGTGTGGTATCGGTGAAGTGTACATGGTCTGTATCACGCACATAATCAAGCAGAGCTTGCCTGTCGCCCTTAGGATAAGGAGAAGGCGCGCGACGATCTGCCCCTAAAATACTTGGTAATACAGGCTCAAATTCAGGCATGCGCGGTGTATCTATAGTACGATACTCTCCAAGCTTCACATGAGGATTATAGCCCTTGGCAGAAATTTCCGCCACCAAGTTGGCAAGGCGTTCCCCTTCTGGTGCCATATCAGTATAGCACATAAGTTCCGGTGTTTGCGCAATATAATTGGTATTAAAATTGGCTTGACGGAATTGAGGATGCTTTAAAATTTGCTTAAAGAAAGGAATGGTGGTTTTAATACCGCCAATGATATATTCACCCAGTGCCCTTTCCATGATGCTTAAGGTTTTATCCCAATCGCGTGCGTAGGTAATGAGCAAAGCACCGGCAGAGTCATAGTTGGGGGGGAATTCATACCCCGCTGTCATATTAGTATCAAGACGCACACCTGGGCCACCGGGAGATACGTAACGTGTTACTAAACCGGAGTTGGGGGAGAATTGGTTTTGCGGATCTTCGCAGTTAATACGTACCTGCATGGCAAAGTGCATGGGAACAGTTGTTTCTTCACTTAAACGAAGTTTTGCCCCAAAAGCAATGGCTATTTGCTCTTCTACCAAGTCAATACCGTAGCGAGATTCGGTAATACCATGCTCCACTTGCAAGCGGGTGTTTACCTCAATGAGGTACGCCGTGCCATCTGGTTCCACCAAAAACTCCACAGTGGCCAAAGAATGGAAGCCCACTTCGCGTATAAGATGGCAGGAGTATTCTTTAAGTTTTTTACGTAGCTCAGGAGTTAAGCCCGGCCATGGAGATGGGGTAATTTCAATAAGCTTTTGGTGATTACGCTGAACAGTACAATCGCGTTCGTCAAAGGCAAAAACATTGCCATGCTTATCCGCAATGACCTGAATTTCAATATGACGTACTTTATCTAAGTATTTTTCCACAAAAAGGCGTGGATTGCCAAAAGATGCTTGCGCCATGGCAGAAGCTTTAAAGAAGGCATCTTCCAACTCTGCTTCATTAAAAATGGCAAAAATACCACGACCGCCGCCGCCGCCTTCTGCCTTAAGCATGATGGGTAAGCCCATTTCTTTAATGAGTTCACGTGCGGTAGGAATGTCTACAGCGCCTTCAGAACCGGGCACCACGGGAACACCAAGCTTTTTCGCAATTTCACGTGCTTGAACTTTATTGCCAAGGCTATTCATGGCTTCAGCTGTGGCACCAATAAATACCAAACCAGCTTCAGCACACTTTTTAGGGAATTGAGAATCTTCGGAAGCAAAGCCCCAACCGGGGTGAATACCCACCACGCCACGTTGCTTAGCAAGGGTAATAATGCGATCGATGTCTAAATATGCACGTGGGTCTTTACCGAGGAGTAAAAGCTCTTGCGCTGAAGAAGCTGCAGGGGCTGTTTTATCCACATCAGTTGCCGTCATGCTGGCAATGGCGTCAAATCGTTCACAAATGGAGCGGCATATACGACGACCGGGAATGCCACGGTTAGCCACTAAGATTGTTTTGCCACGCAAAAGTTCTTGAACTTCTTCAAAGGTTCTCATTTCCTGAGTGTTCATACTGTGTAATCCTTCACTATTACATTTCGCCTACACTAACTAAGACGAAGACTTCCACTGGTACATTGCTGTATTTGACCATGAGTAGTAATACATATTTCGCCTTGGCTTCCAAGCCCCTGCAAAATACCATGTATACTTTCATGGCCATCATCTAGTTGCACATGTTGCCCTTTCCACAATAAAAAGCCTTCTGCAAGTTCTCTCCATGTGGCATTCGTGAGCAATTTTTTCTTGTAACAGAAATGCATGTGGCTTACAAGGTGCAACCAAAGTTGCTGTGCCATAGCATTTTCCATGTCAAAATCACTATTATTTAAAAGTGTTGTCTTGCTTTTTAAACCCTCAATGGGGGGTAAAACACCTGCCATAAGGGCATGATTTTTACGTAAAAAATTTTCTGACGGTGCTTCCTGTACATTAATACCTATGCCGGCTATAATAACATCCTGCTTTTCTTCTATAAGTATACCGCCCACTTTATGCGTGCCCGTGGCAAGTACAAGATCATTGGGCCACTTAAGACGCAAAAAGCATCCTAAACTTTGTAAGGCCATAAGTATAAGCGCAGACAGTGCCGGCGCAGCCGCCGTTTGCAAAAAAACCCCTTCTGCCGGAAGACGTAAAGCCACATACAAGTTTCCCAAGGGTGAATGCCATTGTCTACGTGTTTGCCCTCGACCATCACTTTGACTTTGCGCCACCACTGACCCCCATTCTGGAAGTTCCCCCGTAGCAAAAAGTTTCCATGCATCATCCAACACTGAGCCCGTTTGTTGTACAGTAGTTACCGGAGCTGGTAAGCACTCTCCGTGCCATTGCTTTAAAACATTTCCTTCAAGAACAAAGCTTTTTTTTTCAACAATAATATGCAATGCTCACTCCATGCAATGTTATATGGTTGGCGGCGCCGTACGCGATTTACTTATGGGCATACAGCCTAAGGATGTAGATATGGCTTTTAGTGGCACTATCGAATCCTTTTTACAGCTTTTTCCCCATGCACAAAAGGTGGGAAAGAGCATTTCTGTGTGGATTGTAAATAATCAAGAGTTTATGCCATTACACCAAGGTTGCATCAGTCAAGATTTACAACACAGAGATTTAACCATTAATGCTGTGGCGCTGGATGCTCATGGTATACTTTATACACATCCTCTTGCGCTTTTTGATTTAAAAAATAAAATATTGCGCCCTGCATCGCCCACGGCTTTTCAAAACGACCCCACTCGCATATTTCGTTTGGCGCGCTTTGCCGCCACCTTTGCAAATTTCACCATACATAAAGAAGCCATATTACAAGCTCTAGCTGTGACCCACCAACAAGCTCATGTGCATCTGCCCGCTGAAAGAGTAGGTCGTGAACTTATGAAAGCGCTACAAGCGCCAAAGCCTTCTCGTTTTATGCAGATTATAACAAAAACACAAAGCCAAGACCCATGGTTTACAGAATGCTATGCCCTAGCACCAGACATACGCCAGCATTGGTTCACGCTTATGGATACCGTAAAACAACCATGCGCTCCCCCTGCTATTTGGGCGCAAGGGAAAGAGACAACACATCTGCTGGCACTTATACGCTGGATGTTTTTAGGGTATAGCATGGGAAATACAGAAAAAAAACAATTAGAAGCGCATGCAGTATACAGTTTAGGGCAAAGGCTTTGCCTGCCTCTTTTTTATACCAAGGCCGCCTACTGCATGGCGCAAACCTTTAAAGCTGCACATGCCATTGAAAAACTGCCCATACCACAACAAGTTTCTCTTTTGCTGCAAATACATAAAGCGGGCATCACTTGGCCTTATTGGAAAGCCATGTCGCATATTTGCGCAAGCCATAAAGAAAAATATGCTTTACAAGCTTTACAATGTATTCTTGCCGTGCATTTACCAACGCCATGGCAAAACCTCGGAAAATGCTCCGGAGAAAAATTACAAGAGTTGCAATGCCAAGCTTTAGAAAACTTTATACAAGAGCAAAAATAGCGCATTTAAAAGCTATATTTTCCTCTGTATAAAACTCATACCCACGTCTTCCATGGCATCACATAAAGCAAACATTTCTTCGCCATGGTCATAGCCCAGCACATGTCCTAAACCATGTGCCAATAAGCGTACAAGATGTTCCTGAAGTTCTTGCCCATAAAGCATACATTCTCTTTGCAATGTATCTACAGAAAGCACTAAAATAGCCGGTTGCTTGGGAGGAATAGCAGTGGAGACATCTTCCTGTACACGTATCACCGCCCTTTGCCCCAATGCTCGCCCTTCCATGGCTGGGAAAGAAAGAATATTAGTAGGCCCAGCGCAAGACATATGCTTGGCATTAAGGCTCCAAATACGCGCATCACGCACCACATGTAAGACGACATCCATGGCCTCGGTGGTGGTGTAGAAAGAAAGCATGGCTTCTAAAAGCTGTGCCAACTCCTGTTCAGGCAAGGGGCACAGCCATGAAACTTCATTGTGTACGGTAATGCACATACGTATAGCGCTTACTGTCTACCTGCCAGATCAGTCTTAAGGCAATCTTCCTTCTTTTCCGCCAATGCTGTCGATATGGCCTCTTCCACCAATATATCTTGCTTAGCAGCAGTGGGTGTCTGAGAATGTGTAACTATATCAGTAATTTTATTTTCTTCTCGTACTTCCTTAGCTTCTTTAACTTCTTTAAGAGCGTCCTTAGGGTTTCCTGAAGGGTATGCAATACGCTGATGGAAAAGCCCTGTTAAAATACGTAAGAATTGTTCACTGATTTTATGTAAATCTTTAAAAGTCAAAGCAGATTCGTCTAACTGCCCTTCTGCAAAAATCCCTTTAATAATAGTATCAATATGTGTTTTAAGGCGTGCTGGTGTGGGGTCATTTAAAGTACGACTAGACGCTTCCACAGAGTCTGCCAACATTAAAATGGCCGCTTCCTTTGTTTGCGGGCGTGGGCCGGCATAGCAAAAATCAGATTCGCGTACATTTTCTCCCATTTTAATGGCTTTATGATAAAAGAAGCTGATGACGCGTGTACCATGATGTTGGCTAATAATGTCCGCTATTTCAGAACCTAATTTATATTTTTGTGCCAATTCGCCACCTTTTTTCACATGTGAAGTCAGGATAAGCGCGCTCATGGAAGGAGCTAATTTGTCATGTTTATTACGGCCGCCAAATTGATTTTCAATAAAATAGTCTGGGTGACTAAGCTTACCCACATCATGGTATAAGGCTCCTACTTTACATAAAAGGCTGTTGGCACCAATGGCTTTAGCGCCTGCTTCCACCATATTAGCCACAATGAGAGAGTGATGATAGGTACCCGGCATGGTCACCATCATATCTTGCATGAGCGGATGTTCAAGGCTCATAAATTCCATAAGTCTAAAACGCGTAGTATAGGAAAAAATGAGTTCGAGAACAGGGCTAAAAGCAAAAAGCATTAAAAGAGATGCTGCACTATTAACGAATACAGCCACTATTTGCCAAGGGTAATGAGCAAAAGGTATTTGTAAATACAGGGCTGAGGCAAGCCAAAAACAGAATTGCCCTATGAAAAGTGGGAAGATGCTCCATACAACATCTTGCCTATTTTGCGCTCTAGTTACAAGCAAGGTTGCCAGCATACCACTGAGGAAATAGTAAAAGAAAAGCGCCATATCCCCTTTAAACATGATTGTTGTGAACAAAGCCAGCAAAAGACTCATGGTACAATAGCGCCGCGCTGCGAAAACCATGGCCACAATACCCACCACACCTGCCACAGGAAAACCATAGGCCAGTAAGGAAATTTGTGCCACTTCTCCGCTATTGGTGCCCAGCACATAAACAGCCTTGGCAGCCAAGGTGCTGGCAATAATCAAAAATGACATAAAAATGTAATCTTTATAACGCAAAGGTGTGCCAGGTTTACCACTAGGAGCCATGAAAAGCCCTAAAGAAATAAGAGAACTTAAAAGAAATAGCCCTAAGGAAAAGCGTAAATGTATCCATGTGCCCACAGAGTTATAAATAACCTGTAGCTTAGCTTGTTGTTCGCGGGTCACAAGGTCACCCTTACGAACCACCATTTCGCCACGTTGTAAGGTATAATATACGGGGTCTACATGCGCCACCACAGCATCAGCTCTTTCAATGGTAAGCTCTTTATTTAAAGACAGTGATGCTGGCATATATGCGGAAAATAAAATAATAAGCGCACGTCTTGCCGGAGGATCCAATACGGGGTCATTACGAATGACAGAGCTTAATTGTACCAATGTGGACTGCACATCAGGTAAATTTTCCACATTGGGGCGTAAACTTTCACTGCCGGATTCTATTTCACGTAAAATGGCACCGCCTTCTCCCACATGTGCTGCACGCATATCGCTCACAAGCCCTCTATTTAAGAGTTTTTGCACATTGGGCAGTAAGTGAACCATCATATACGATTGCACATTGGAACGTGCCAATTGCACAAGCACATCTTCTGCAATTTCAGGGGTAAGCGCATTTTCAAGTTTGCGCATGGCCACAGCTTCTTTACCGTAATTGAGGCCATTTATTTCATTAAGCAAGTTTAATATATTTGTATTAAATTCTTCAAAAGCTTCTAGGTTTAGATCAAAAACCAATGGCTGTGCTTTGCGCAGCTGCTCACGGCGCGCATTGGTAGCCAGTACATCTTCTACCAATAAATCACGCGGCGCCACCACATCGCTTTCAGCCACAGTGCCCGCAATATACATTTGCGGCTTATTTTCATAATTAATGCCGGCAAAAATCGATAATACAAAAAGCGAAGAAAGCATTATGGCAAGACCATAGCCACAATGATGCCTACCATAGAGCATTCTGCCTATGGCTTTAAGAGAATTTTCGCTATGCGTTTTCTTTATATGTATCATAAGCTGCCACTATAGCACTAACAAGACTATGTCGTACTACATCTTTTGCTGAAAATGTATGAAAAGCTATGCCTTTTACTTCACGTAAAATACGCACAGCATGCACAAGACCAGAGCGAGCTTCTGCTCCATTGTCGCCCCATTGTGGGGGCAAGTCTATTTGTGTCATGTCTCCGGTAATAACAGCACGTGACCCAAAGCCAAGGCGCGTTAAAAACATTTTCATTTGTTCCGGAGTGGTGTTTTGTGCTTCATCTAATATAATAAAGGCATCATTAAGTGTGCGTCCACGCATAAAAGCCAAAGGAGCCACTTCAATAATACCCGTTTCTAACATGGAAAGAACTTTAGGCTGCGGTAACATATCGTACAAAGCATCATATAAAGGACGCAAGTACGGATTCACTTTTTCTGCCAAGTCACCAGGTAAAAAACCTAATCTTTCACCGGCTTCCACAGCAGGGCGCGTAAGAATAATTTTTTTCACTCTTTGCTGCATCAACATAGAAAGTGCCATGGCCACAGCTAGGTAGGTTTTTCCTGTACCTGCAGGCCCTAAGGCAAAAACAACCTCTTTTTTAATGAGGGCTTCATAATATTCTTTTTGTGCAAGGTTTTTTGCCACAATGGTTTTACGAGGCGCAGCTACAAACACCGTATCTTTATAAACACGGCTTAAGCTAAGCTTGGGCTGTTTTTCAAGCATAGAGTACGCAGAATGAACATCCGCGCGTGTAAGCGCCTTGCCTTCTTGTGCATGCCCATAGAGCTGTACAAAAAGATTACAAAGACGCTGTAAGACGTGACTCTCTGACGTTTTAACAGTGACGCTGGCGCCGCGTGAATATATATGTGCGCCGCTAAGCTGCTCTAAAAGTTCCAAATGGGCATTATGCGGCCCAAATAAAACATTGGCAAGCATGGGGTCATCAAAGGTCACAGTTTCGCTAAGTGCAGTAATGTCTACCATGAGGCAAGATTTACGCCTTTTTTATTCTTCTGTCTATTTTTTTCTAGTCATTTTAAGCCTAAAACACATTGGCACACCTTATGCATAATCCCCTTGTAGTTCGGTATTACTAGGAAATTTTTTTCCCTGCAAGCCATTTTACGAAGGTGGAAATTATGTCAGTAACAAGTATTTCTAGCTCCAGTACTTCCTTATATACGTATCAGTGGAACAATCAGAAATTACAAGAATCTCTTTTATCTAATTCTTCCAGTGCTGCATCCAGTGCCTATACTTATCAAGGTACAAGTACTGTTTCTGCCATGGCAGAATTAGCCAAATACGCCATGGAAGCCATGGGCGTTGCAAGTAATGAGCGCGTTACTTTTAAACAAGTAGAAGATTATAAAGTACAATTGGAAGCTGAATTTAGTGAAGAGCTTAACGCCGCCATTAAAAACACCATAGTCTCTCCTTCGGCGTACTTTACTGTTTCCATGAGTGAAACAGGCGCTGTAACCATAGATACAGCCCATGATGATGAAGCTCTCATACAAGCTTTTTTTGATACCAATCCTTCTTACAGAGAAAGCCTGCGTGACAGTTTGGATGATGCTGGCTTCACCGGTGCTGTGGAATTTTCTGTAAGTTCCACCGGCGAAATAACTACCGTAACACCGCAAAGCACCACAAAAGAAGTGACGCACGAAGAAAGCACTGTGGGCACTTCCATTATTGAAGGCTTAAAAAGTCAGGATATAGCCATAACGCAAAGCTTTTCGGTACGCTTTGATGGTACAGCCGTTGTGATGGAAGGTGATCACCCCAATGGTGAAGCCATAGCACAATATATTCAAGATAATCCCAATCTGGCCAGTGAAATTAAAGCAACACTTGAAAGTCAAGGGCAGTCGGTGAATTCTGTTATAATTATTAATGCTTCCGGTGTGGTAACTAGCAAAACCACATTCAGCACCGATGCCAGCTTAGAAGAAGCTGAAAAGATACAGTCCTTTTTACAAGAAAATGGTGTGGGTAAAGATATTAAAAGTCGCATGGAAAACATGAGCATTGACCCCAACGTAGATTTTCGTCTCACAGTAACAGACGGAAAAGTTGTGGTAAATAGTTCCCACCCTGATGCTGATAAAGTACAAGCGCTTTTGGATAGTAATGAAGAACTTACCAAAGCCTATTTACAGGTGGATGCCTTGGCCGGCCTTGAAGGAGCGCGTAAGTCCATGCAAATAGACCCCACATCTTTGCGTAAGCGCATTGAAATGGAAAGCTTATCTGCGTGGTGGGATACAGTGGGCACATCAAGTATTGGCGCTTTTTCCACAGGAAACTTAACCACTTTTTCCGGTGTGAATGGCGTTGTTTAAAAAATCTTTTATGTAAATTATTACGTAAAAATGGCCTGTATTTTTACAGGCTTTTTTTATTGCAAAAAAATCACCCTAGTTGGTGGCTTTTCATCTATCATTCTTACAAACCTATTTTCTATAAATCACTTTGCTTTTATAAAGATTTCGTTTTACACTTTTAATTAAATCTATACAGTAGGGAGCTGAAAAATGTATGAACTTATCCAAGTAAGCCATAGCTGTTACTATATTGAATGTCCTTCAAAAATTGGTATTTATCGCATGAATGATACAGATGTCTGTCTTATTGATAGCGGGAATGACAAAGAAACAGGGCGCAAAGTACGTAAAATACTGGACGCCAATGCATGGCAATTAAAAGCCATTTATAACACGCATTCGCATGCAGACCATATTGGCGGCAATAAATACTTGCAAGCACAAACGCAATGCTCCATTTATGCCCCGCCCATCAATGCAGCCTTTACAAAGTACCCTCTGCTAGAATCTTCTTTTCTCTATGGTAGCTATCCTCCCAAAGATTTACGTAATAAATTTTTACTTGCCGCTGAAAGTCCCGCTCAAGACCTTTGCGAAGAAGTAGTACCTCAGGGGCTCAGTATTCTTGAATTACCAGGCCATTGCTTTGATATGGTAGGTTTTCAAAGTCAGGACGGCATTGTTTTTTTGGCTGACTGTTTACTAAGTCGCGAGATTTTAGATAAGTATAAAGTAGGTGTTATCTATGATGTGGAACAATACATTGCCAGCCTTGAAAAAGTAAAAACACTACAGGCCAAGCTTTTTATCCCTGCGCACGGAGAAGCTACAGATAACATTGCACCTTTGGCACAATACAATATAGATAAAGTACATGAAGTTGCAGATAAAATATGTCACATTTGTACAAATTCCTTACAGTTTGAAGGTATTTTACAACAAATATTCACAGATTATCAGCTTAAAATGGATTTTAATCAATATGTCTTAATAGGGACAAGCATACGCGCCCTACTCTCTTGGCTAAAAGCGCATGAAAGAATAGAGACATACTTTGAAAATAATATGCTTCTTTGGAAAACAACACGAGAGTAGTCTTTATTTGATCGATGCTGAAAAACATGCGGAAATTTTTTCAGCATCGATTATGAAATAATATAGTATTATCTTAGTCGATGCTTAAAAACGTGTTTCCACACGCTTTTAAGAAAGGCACGCTCACTCCAAATACCCCTTTCGGGGACGCCGTAAGCAAG
>CAYJNA010000085.1:0-10265 GCA_964371225.1 uncultured Desulfovibrionaceae bacterium | reverse complement strand
AGCGCCCCATTTGTTCTGCTTGTGGTAAAATCAAACGCTATTTCTTTAATAAAGTGGCCATGGATGAAGGCTTTACAGCCCTTGCCACAGGGCATAATCTTGACGATGAAGTAGCACGCTTATTCAGTAATACCATACGCTGGGATTTAGCTTATTTATCCGATCAAGGGCCTAAATTAGAGGCCGAAGACGGTTTTGCATGTAAAGTAAAACCTTTGTGGCGTCTGACAGAATTTGAAACAGCCAACTACGCTTTTTTAATGGGTATTGAAAACCATTATGGCCCCTGCCCTTATAGTCAAGGCGCGAGCTTTACACAGCATAAGCATTTGTGGCAACAATTGGAAGAAGCCATGCCCGGACGAAAAATTGACTTTTACCAAGGCTTTTTAAAGCGTGGGCGCCCCATCTTTGCTAAGCATGAGGAAAGCAATGGAACCACATTACAGCCCTGTCCTCGTTGTGGCTATCCCACATCAGCTGATATGTGCGGAGTGTGCCGTATTAAAGACGTAGTGGGAAGAATAACTTGCTGAATGCTTTAAAAGGCTTCGCTGGCTCCAAATACCGCGACGTGGCGGCCGCAATATGTAAGGTCGTGCAAGCTTTGTAGAGTAGATTTTGTTGAGGCGTCTTCACTGTCATAAGTAGTCTCATCTTAAAAACGTGTTTCCACTCGTTTTTAAGAAAGGCACGCTCACTCCAAATACCCCTTTCGGGGACGCCGTAAGCAAGTGACGGCTTATTTTACGTGGCGTCAAGCCATCCAGAGGCATGTCTTGTGTAGCCGACAGCTGAAAAAAGCATTTCATATGTCTAAATTTTGCCAGAAAACGTATTCCATACGTTTATTTCTGGCAAAATTTATTAAGCTTTTTAAGCTAGAAATTCTATTTTTACTGACAGTTAAGTACTTTTTCAGTGTCGACTATTTAAGGTCGTGCAAGTTTTGTAGAGTAGATTTTGTTGAGGCGTCTTCATTGTCATAAGTGAATGTAGGGGAAAGCCCTTTCTTCGGAAAAAGGCTTTCCCCCAAGAGACTTTATTACTAGTCTGACCAGTGCCATAAAGGTGCTGGTTTTTTTTATAGCTTTCTTAAAAATGAGCTTATAGTCATTCAAGTACTTATTTTGCTGTCTTAGCAGCTTCTTCTGCTTCTTCTTCTCTTTCTTTAATGAGAGCTAACGCGCGCCGTGCAAGGTATGTTACTTCAGGCTTAGATATTTGATCATCGGCACCCACAGCTTCACCCTTGTGGCGTAATTTATCAGTGATGAGCGAAGAGAATAAGATAACAGGCAGTACAGATAATGTTTTATCATCTTTAATCTGCTTGGTAAGGTTATGCCCGTCCATCATGGGCATTTCAATGTCAGAAACTACCACTTGCACAAAGTCGGTGATGGGGCGTTCTTCTGTTTCTGCCATGTTGCGCAACATTTTAAGTCGATCCCATGCTTCTGCACCGTGATTACAAACGGTTACTTCAAAGTTCGCTTTTTCTAATAAGTCACGCAGCATTTCGCGAATGAGGGCAGAATCGTCGGCCACCAAGGCGCGTCGACGTACATCTTGTTTCCACTCTTCATCAGTGTCATCAAAGTGCAAGCCCAAAGCGGGGTTGAGACTTGCCACAATTTTTTCCAAGTCCAATAAGAAAACGATACGATTTTCCAAGTGAACTACGCCGATAACGGTGTTATTGGAAATTTTAGAAACATAAGGGGTGGGAGCTTCCACTTCTTCCCAAGAAATGCGGTGGATGCGATTAACTCCAGAAACTTTAAAAGCCGTAGTCACGGAGTTAAATTCTGTCACAATGGTTTTAGGCTCTTCGGCATCTTCTAAATGTTCTTTGCCAAGCCACATACCAAGATCCACCAAGGGAATGATATGTGAGCGCAGATTAAAGGCGCCGAGCACACAGGGATGCTGCACTTCTGGAAGCTCCGTAGCTTTAGGCATACGAATGATTTCCAGCACCTTAGCTACGTTTACACCATAGTACCCACGATAGCCATTGGGAAGGGGGTTATTGTCTTCCGAAAAGGCTTTTTCATCAATATAGAACTCAACAATTTCTAATTCATTGGTTCCGGCTTCGAGAAGAATATTGGTTTGTGCCATACGCTCTCCCTAGTGGCAGTAAGGTATTTGGTCAAAAATGTTACAATGGGAAATGTGCACTACTTAAAGTTTTTCCAAAAAAATATGCACAGCATCTATAAGTCTTTTCGGCGTAGATGCGCCAGCCGTTAGGCCTATTTGAGAAAAATGTGAAAAATTTTCATTTTGTAGTTCATCCACCGTCTCCACATGCCACGTTTGTGCGCCTTGCGCGCTGGCCACATCGGCCAATCTAGCAGTATTTCCGCTGGCTTTACCCCCCACCACTATCACTGCTTCCACTTCTTGGGCTATGCGAGTGATTTCTTCTTGTCTTTCGTGCGTGGCATGGCATATGGTAGACAATACGGGTATATTTTGAAGATGTTTTTGCAAATAGCTTTCAACTTCTTGAAATATTTTCCCGTCTTGGGTTGTCTGCGAAGCTAGCACGTAAGACGTTGTGGGGGCAAGCTCTAATATGCGTAATTTTTCAAGGGAATCAAAAACTTCTGCGCCGTGTGCAGCATAAGAAATTAAACCGCGTACCTCAGGGTGATTTTCTTCACCAAAAAGGAGTAATTTTCTGCCTTCTTTGGTGGCTTTGGCAATGGCTAGCTGCGCTCTTTTTACTTTGGGGCATGTGGCATCCACGACATGCGCACCGCTTTGTAAAAGCTTTTCTTGAGTATTTTGTGGTATGCCATGGGCGCGTACCACTATACAGTCACCTTCACGCACATCATCAACACTATTTAAACAATACACACCTTGTTCTGCGTACTGTTCAAGAACTTGTGGATTATGAATAATGGGGCCCAAGGTGCAAATGCGTTGTCCAGTGTTTTTTTCAAGGGCTGTGTCCAACTTTTCAAGAGCTAAAGAAACGCCCATGCAAAAGCCGGCCGTGTGGGCACGTAATATTTTCATGAAAGGTTACCTTCTTTATTTTGTACATAAGTAAAAAATTGTTCTAGCAAAAGTTTAAGCTCTTCAAAATTAGCGCATTGCGCCATTTCTTGGCGTAAACGTTTTACACCAGGAAAATGGTGTACATAACGTGGTACAAAAGTGCGCATTTTTAATAAAGCAACTCTCTCTGAGCTATAGGCTTGTGCCAATTCCATATGTCGTAAAATAAGTGTATAAAGTTTTTGAGCTTGTACAGGTGTGTGTGTTCCGTGTAAATAAAGGGCATTGTGCTCTTCAAAAATACAAGGGTTTTGCATGGCGCCACGTGCATACATCACAGTGTCTACTCCTGTTTCTTGCAGGCAGCGTACGCCGTCTTCGGGAGTAAAAAGGTCGCCACTGGCAATGATGGGCAAGGAAAGCATTTGTTTAAGCTTTGCTAAATACTCCCATGCAGCTTCGCCGCTGAAACCCTGTTTAGCCGTGCGTGGATGTAATGTTATCCAGCCGGCGCCTAATTCTTGTAGCCCCAAGGCCAAATCTTGCCATACATGGCTGTCATCAGTCCAGCCTAGGCGTATTTTAAAGCCCATACACTTTTTTTCGGCCATGGCTATCATGGCTTCTGCCACTTTTAGGCTGGCTGTGACGTCCTTAAGCATGGCAGAGCCGCAGCCCGTTTTATTGACCTTGGGCACAGAGCATCCCATATTCAAATCAAAATAACAAAAACCTTGCTGCAGAAGTTCTTCTAAAGCTTGTTGCATAAAGGGAACTTCATTGCCAAAAAGCTGCACCACCAGAAAGTTACCTTGGCTTGTGTCAGAATCCTCCGCTGTGGTGGCCAATAAATCTTGTGTTCCATTGCTTTTATACACAAGCCCCTTGGCACTGACCATTTCTGTACAGGCTATGCGGGCGCCATGCTCACGGCAAAGAAGGCGAAAGGTGAGGTCAGAGTAGCCAGCCAAAGGGGCAAGCCAGGGCTGATGCGCTTGTAAGGGAAGAGGGAGGGGAGATGACACAATGGTACCTTTATTTGTTGTTAGTTAGTTGACACTGAAAAAGTTTTTACGTGCCGGTAAAAATAAAAACCTCAAGCTAAAAATTTAGACATATGAAATGATTTTCAGCTGTCCACTATTTTCAGCATCCACGAGTTAGATACGTGGTTTTATGTAAAATAAGGAGCTTTAGTCAGCTTTTTAAGCGTGAGCGTTCCATCTGTCTTGGTCTGTACAGCAAAGCCCAGGCTGTGCATAAATATGTGTAAGGGGCGCCCCAAAATGCAGGGGAGGAGCTCTGCCTGTATGTGTCCATTTTCCGTACACAAGTGCCGAAAAGCCACGTCATAGCGAATGCTATGTAATATTTCTTGTGTGGCCGCATGTTCATCCACGGAATTTTCATAAAAATATAACTCATGTCCCATATTTATCAAGGGGCGTAAGGCACATTGCTCTTCATGGGCTTCTGCCAAGGAAAGCCAACCCTCTTGTGGCGGCAAAATATCTGCTCTACAGGCGCGCTCTTCATGGTACATACTTTCTAAAGATGAAGTGTCTTGACAAAAAAGAGCCTCGCATTGCACAGGGCGCAAAGGGTGCAAACCGCAGCCTTCTTGGCAGTGATAGATACAATGCCAAGGGTGTGCCTGCTCTTGGGTACCGTTAATTTTAAGGGCTTCTTCTTCTAAAGGAATAAGCTTTTGGTAGATGGGGTCATAGGCTAACTCCCCAGCTCGTAAGGTAGTGATATGCTGTAAGGCCACATGCCCTTGCTGTACCAAAGCCACATCTGCCTTGTGCAGCAGCGGGCCACCTTTGCGACAGCATGTGCCACATTGTTTACACTGTAATTCTTGCATAGGTTTTGTATAAAAGAAAATACCCCAACTCGCAAGAGCGGGGTATTTTTCATGTCAAAAGTGTTGTGGTTTGTATGTTCTCAAAGTTTAGTCAAACATATATTTCATGGGGTCGCGCGGTACCCCATTAACAACCACTTCATAATGTAAATGCGGTCCTGTGGTACGCCCTGTCATGCCCACGCGTCCCACCATGTCACCGCGTTTGACTTTATCGCCTACTTTAACAGTGGCATTTTGCATGTGGGAGTATTTGGTTATGATACCACCCCCATGATTTATCTCCACCAAAATACCATAAGCGCCGCTGTAGCCAGACTTGGTAACCGTGCCGGCTGCTGAAGCCACAATGGGAGCGCCAATGGTGCCTTTAATATCAATGCCTTTATGGAAGCTACGCTTTCCTGTGAAAGGGGCATTACGGTATCCAAAACTTGAGTTAATACGCCCACGTAGCGGCCAAATGGATGGGGAGGTGGAAAGTGCTTTTTGCTTGAGGCGTAAAGCTTGTAAAAGTTCCTGCTGAT
This sequence comes from uncultured Desulfovibrionaceae bacterium, assembly GCA_964371225.1. Taxonomy (GTDB): domain Bacteria; phylum Desulfobacterota; class Desulfovibrionia; order Desulfovibrionales; family Desulfovibrionaceae; genus CAYJAD01. Next base: position 4,853 of record CAYJNA010000085.1, on the reverse strand, counting down.
TGACTTCTTCAAGCAGCATATCGCCTTCCAGCAAGTCCAAAAAGGATTGCATGCGTCGCGCCATGAGCGTGGGTCTGTGTAGGGGCAACGCTCCGGCAAGTTTTTCTCCATCGCGTGAGCGATCAACCTGACCTAAGTCACTATTGAGCTCAAGCATGTGACGCATTTTGGCATCAAATTTTTCAATGCGTGCGAAAGAAATGTTTAAGGATTCAATTTTATTGTTAAGAAGCAAAAGCTGTGTGGTTTGCTCAGCCATGGTTTTTTCAGCATTTTCTAATTTGCTTTGCAGATGACTATTCTTCACATATTCTTGTGCAAGCCAAATGTTTCCAACAAGTAAAATACAGGCAAAAAGAGCCACAAGACTAAGTAAACCCAGACGGATGCGGTATCTTTTGCTCTCGCCCTGACCGCCATCCTTAAATATAACTATATGATGTTTTTTAAAAAACATGTAACCTCACGTATGATATGACTCACCTACGTTACTAATAAGTTTCATTTTGCCATGCGTCAAGTAAAATGCTGTATGCACTTGTATTCTGTTTTTTACAAAGCATTGCCAAGAGAGTTTTTTAGTCTCAAAAAATGTGTTTATCTACGGGAAAATATTATTTTTGTATGTGTTTTTCCAATTGCCAGCGCGATAGGCCATTGTATACACAGCGCTGTGCGTCTTTATAAATGGTGTAGAGATCACGCAATTTTTCTTCCATGTCAGAACGCTTTGTATTGCCCGCTGATGGGCAGGGGTTTTTCCATATGGGCAGTTCCCATTGGCGTGAAGCACGCACAACGTGTTTTTTCTCCAGTAAAAGCATGGGGCGAATGACTTGTAATTTACCATCAAAGAAGGGTTCATTCATACTCATGCCGTCTACACGTCCATTTTGGCATAAGTTCATAAAAAAAGTGTGTACAAGGTCGTCAGCTGTGTGCCCAAAGGCAAGGTGCGTTAAGTTATATTGCATACACAATTCAAAAAGTCGCTTACGGCGTAGCCATGCACAGCGAAAACAGGCAGAATTGCGCTGATTTTCTTCAGAGTGCGCATGAGGGCCATGATTAGTGACATCTAGGTGTGAAGCTATGCCATGCTCTTCTAGCCAAGGAATAAGTGCTTCGTGGCTATGCACATCAAAGCCGGGGTTAACGTGTAAAGCCATTATTTCAAAGGGAAAAGGTACAATTCTTTGTCTGATATGTAAGCATTTAAGTAAAACAAAGGAATCAACCCCACCGGAAACGGCTACACCAACACGCGCGTGTGGGGCTATCATGGCTGTTTGCTGCATGGCCTTACCAATGGTTTTTACACAGGTTTGCTGTGCAAAGGTACGAGAATTTTTTTTCATATTTTTCCAAAAAAGTGGATTTATCACACTTGACAAGAGAATCTAGCTTCTATACTGTCTTTGTCCTGTGTATATTGTGAGAAGGGCGTTATGCTTCTTTTGCTGCCAAGTCAAGTCTTTGTTGCTGGGGGCAAAAAATTATTCTTCTGCTTACCCATCCTAAATATATACTGTATAAGCTTTTTTCGTGTATTTCCATGAAAAGACTTTTGACCTCCTAGACAAGATTCTAAGAGGCATTATATTTAACCCGTAGGGAGAACTCCATGGCACGTATTACCGTAGAAGATTGTCAAGAACGCGTAGATAATCGCTTTTTGCTTGTACAGATGGCAATTAAGCGTATTCATCAATATCGCGAAGGCTACGAATGTCTGGTGGAAAGCCGTAATAAAGAAGTTGTAACAGCATTACGTGAAATTGCTGCTGGAAAGGTTTTGCCAGAAGATTCTTCTTATTACAAGGCACAAGATGCCCCTGCCGCAGATCAAGACGCATAAGCGTGCTCTGGCTGTTTAAGGATGATATGAATTTGGCCGGATTTACCGGCCTTTTTAATAAATATATGCCTTATTTTTATGATTATTCTAACCACTGTATAGAGTTATGAGTCAAAGAGATTATTACGAAGTTTTGGAAGTGACACGCGAAGCTACGGAAAGCGAGATAAAGTCTTCATACAGACGTCTGGCCATGAAGTATCATCCAGACCATAATCCCGATAATGCAGAAGCTGAGCAGAAGTTTAAAGAAGCTGCTGAAGCATATGATGTTTTGCGTGATCCGGATAGACGTGCGCGTTATGACCGTTTTGGACATGCCGGAGTTAACGGCAATGCCGCAGGTGGCTTTGGTAGCACTGAAGATGTGTTTTCGCATTTCAGCGATATTTTCGGCGATTTATTTGGCTTTGGTGGCGGCAGTGCCACGCGTGCCATGCGCGGTTCTGATCTTCGCTACAACCTTAAGGTCTCATTTGCTCAAGCCGCCACCGGTGATGAAATTTTATTACAATTACCCAAACGCGTGAAATGCCATGATTGTGAAGGCACAGGCGCTGCTCCTGGCACCAAACCTGAATTATGCCAACAATGCGGTGGTAGTGGTCAGGTGCGTCGCGCACAAGGCTTCTTCCAAATTTCTACACCTTGTCATGTGTGTCGCGGTGAAGGGCACATCATTACTAAGCCATGTGCTCGTTGTAAGGGGCATGGCATTGTGGAAGAAACGCGAGAGCTTTCTGTTCGCATCCCAGCTGGTGTAGACACAGGTACACGCTTACGTGTGCGCGGTGAAGGTGAAATGGGGCACAATGGCGGCCCAGCTGGCGACTTGTACGTGGTTATTACGGTGGAAAAAGACAAAGTTTTCCGTCGTCAAGGTAACGACCTTGTGTTCACGCAAGAAATATCTTTTGTTCAGGCCATTTTAGGCTATAAATTAGAAGTGCCTTCTTTAAAAGAAAAAGTCACATTGGAAATACCTAAGGGTATTCAAAGTGGCACTGTTTTACGCATAAAAGAAGAAGGTATGCCCGTATTGGGACGTAATAGCCGCGGTGATTTGTTGGTAGAAATTATCATTGTTACTCCTACGCGTATCAGTGAAAAACAAGAAGAGCTCTTACGTGAATTTGAAAAACATGCCCCAGATGATGGTGTTATAAACAAATTAAAAAAAGCCACTAAGAAAGCCGCCAAGGTGATGGGCTTAGATTAAATTTACTGTATGTTTCGATGTATTAGGGAGGGATTTTTCTCTCCCTTTTTTTGTGCTTTTGTGGCTGGGAAAGAAAGGTCTTTGTGAGTAAGGGGAAAAAGTTGTTGTGAAACTTTTTCCCCTTACTTTAATTTGTTCTTGCTTAAAAAGTGTTTCCACTTGTTTTTAAGCAAGGCATGCTCACGTGAAATACCCCTTGGGGGACGCCGTAAGCAAGCGACGAGAATTAATAAGCAGCTTCGTAAATGGCAGTTACAGCAGCGTCAGTCATTTTGCGTGGGTTAGTGAGACCGCAAGCATCTTTTTGCGCATTTTGTACCATGGTGGCAATATCTTTTCTATCCACTTTTTTACCATAACGAACGGCTAATTCTTCAATACCGGCTGGAATGCCTACGTCAGCAGAAAGTTGACGGATGGCGGCAATGGCTTTGAGACCAGCTTCGCGCTTGGAAAGACCGCATGTGCATTCGCCCATCATTTCTGCCATGGCGGCAAATTTATCAAGGTTAGCAATCATGTTGTACTCTTCTACGTGTGGGAGGAGAATGGCGTTACACTCACCGTGTGGAAGGTCATAGAAACCGCCCAATTGGTGCGCCATGGCGTGAACGTGGCCAAGGCTGGCGTTGTTAAATGCCATACCGCCAAGATATTGTGCATAACACATACCTTCACGAGCATTAATGTCGCTACCATTGGCCACAGCTTTGCGCAAATGCTCAAATACGAGACGAATAGATTTTTCTGCACAAGCATCAGTGATGGGTGTAGCAGCGGTGGAAACATACGCTTCTACTGCGTGTGTAAGGGCGTCCATACCGGTGGCAGCAGTCAATGCTGGGGGCATGCCCATCATGAGTAAGGGGTCATTGATGGCTACGCTAGGAGTAACGCGCCAGTCTACGATGGCCATTTTTACTTTACGCTTGGTATCGGTAATGATGCAGAAGCGAGTAATTTCAGAAGCGGTACCAGCAGTGGTGTTTACAGCCACATAAGGAGGCATGTTGTTGGTGGATTTGTCTACGCCTTCAAAGTCATGAATGGCGCCGCCATTGGCTACCACAAGACCAACACCTTTACCGCAGTCATGAGAAGAACCGCCGCCAAGGGTGATGAGGCTATCACATTTTTCTTTATTATATACTTCTACGCCGGCTACGACGTTATCATCGGTAGGATTGGGGATGGTGCCGTCAAATATAGCATATTGCATGCCTTGGGCATCTAAAATGTCGGTAACTTCTTTTAAAATACCTGCACCGACAATACCTTTATCGGTAACGATAAGAGGTTTTTTTGCATTTAAAAAGCTGAGGCGCTGGGGAATAGTTTTAGCTGCTCCTGCACCAATAAGGGTTACAGTGGGAATAAAGAAACCGTCTACTCTTTCAATAATAGCCATACATCCTCCAAGGATATTCTTTAAAAAATACTGTAAAAATAAGCCCTTAACCAAAGGAGTTATGCTCCTGTGTTACAGGATAGCGCGAAAAAGCACTCTATGCAAGTGTTACAGCTAAAAAAAATGATTACTATCTACACAATAGTATTTTAACTAGTAAGAATTATTTTAAGATATGAAAAAAATTTTTATGTATAGCTAGCAAAAAGTTAACATATGATTTTTGCATCACAGAAATCATGGACAGTGATACATGTATGTATGGTAAAAATGTTTTTGCGACTAAGCTAGTCGATGCTTAAAAACGTGTTTCCACTCATTTTTAAGAAAGGCACGCTCACTCCAAATACCCCTTTCGGGGACGCCGT
>CAYJNA010000084.1:0-10444 GCA_964371225.1 uncultured Desulfovibrionaceae bacterium | reverse complement strand
GCGGCCCCACCACAGAGCCCAGTACATAATGGGTATCGTGTACGCGCATGGTCCACGCGCGCATGGTGGCATTGACGGCGTCCTTCAGGGTTTGTGTGCCGCTGGTAACTGCGTGTACCTTTGCCCCCAAAAGCTCCATACGATACACATTGAGTGCTTGGCGGCTAATGTCCTCTTGCCCCATGAACACTTCGCATTCCAATCCCAAGAGTGCCGCCGCCGTGGCTGTAGCTACGCCATGTTGTCCTGCACCTGTTTCGGCAATGATACGTTTTTTGCCCATTTTTTTGGCTAAGAGCACTTGCCCCAAAACATTATTGATTTTGTGCGAGCCTGTATGATTCAAATCTTCTCTTTTTAAGTAAATTTTTGCGCCGCCAAGGTCTGAGCTCATTTTTTGCGCATAATAGAGGCGCGAAGGGCGCCCCGCGTATTCATTCAATAAAAAACTCAGCTCGGTATTGAATGCAGCGTCCTCTTTATGGTGCGCGTAGGCTGTTTCCAGCTCCAAAATGGCATTCATGAGAGTTTCGGGAACATATTGCCCTCCGTGTATGCCGTATCTTCCTTTATATGTTTGCATGACGAACCTTCCTTATGAGTTGTTCTATAAGATGTGCATCCTTAAAGCCGTTCACTTCGGCGCCGCTGGAAATATCCACAGCATAGGGCTCTTGGCGCATGGCTTGCTCTATATTATGTAGGCCAATGCCGCCCGCGAGAAAAAAAGTTTTCTCTGTTTTGGGAAGGCGTGACCAATCAAAAACTTCTCCACTGCCGGCTTTGGGCGCATCAAAAAGCACATAATCTGCAAGCTCTGGCATGGCCTCATGCACTTGCAGGGCTTTAATAATTTTTGTGTGTGGTAAGCGTTTTTTGCACGCTTCTAAAATATTTTTGTCTTCCTGCCCATGTAATTGCACCATATTCACAATATTTTCTGCCACGGCCTTTTCCATTATATCCAAAGGGGCATTAACAAAAACGCCTACGGCTTGAATACGGCTATCAAGGCAATTTTTAAGTATTTTTGCCTGCTCGAAGCTCACTTGACGGCGGCTTTTTGCAAAAACAAAACCCACATAGTCAGGCAAGGCGGCATTGACAAAATCCACATCGCAAGGCCTGCTCAAGCCGCAAATTTTTATTTTCATGCTAGTCCTCGTAAACTTTGTAGCATTTTGCATTTATCCTCACTGCGCATAAGGCTTTCCCCAATGAGTACGGCGTCCATATTGTGCTCTTCGAGAAGCTGAATATCTTCCCTTGTGCCAATGCCGCTTTCCGCCACATAGAGCACAGAAGATGGTACATATTTACGCAGGTCAAGGCAGGTGCGTATATCCACTTCAAAGGTTTTCAAATTTCTGTTATTTACTCCCACAATTCGCGCGCCGCAATCCAAAGATTTTTGTAACATGTCATGGCTGTGGCTTTCCACCAAGGCCGACATGCCAAGAGCCTCAATGAGCGCAATATATTCTTGTAAGGGTTTAGCATCTAAGAGTTCCGCTATGAGCAAAACCGCCGAAGCTCCCCATATTTTGGCTTCGTAAATTTGATAAGGATGCAGGATAAAGTCTTTGCGCAAGGTGGGTAAAGCAAGCTCAGCACTAATATTTTGCAAATATTCCCCACTTCCCTGAAAAAATTGCGGCTCTGTAAGCACAGAAATGGCCGCGGCACCCGCTTTTTCATACTCTTTGGCAATGTCCACAGGAGCAAAGTTTGGCGCAATAAGCCCCTTAGATGGGGACGCCTTTTTTACCTCGCATATATAGGATAAGCCTTCATTTGCTAAAGCAGCATGAAAAGGAAAGGTAAAACCTTCTTGTACGGCTTGAAGACGCTCTTCTGTGGCTTTCACTATGGTGTCTAAAAAATGTTCTTTTTGCATATTATTTGCTCACTAAAAAGTTTATAAAATTACATAGTTCTTTTGTTTCAACCGCTTGCTATACCTCGTTGGATAGGCGGATAAAGTTTTGCAACTGTGCTAAAGCCTTGCCACTGGCCAGAATGTCTTTAATCTGAGTAATGGCTTCATCGAGAGGGACGGATTTTGCCACATATAAAGCCGCCGCGGCATTAAGTATGACGGCATCGGTTTTAGGCCCCTTGGCACCGCCTAAAATTTCTCTAATGATATTGGCATTGTGGCAAGCGTCTCCGCCTTGTAAATCTTGCGGCTGTGCGCGTGTAAAACCAAGGCTTTCCGGCGTAATGACCGAAGATTTCACCCAGCCATTTTTCACTTCGCACACAAAGGTTTCCGCGCAAATGGAAATTTCATCTAATTTATCCCGCCCATACACCACCATGGCGTTTTTTACGCCTAAATTACAAAGTACTTTGGCGATGGGTTCAACCAATTCTTCTTCATATACTCCAAGGAGTTGCATGGTGGCACCGGCAGGGTTGGTCAAAGGGCCGAGAATATTAAATACCGTGCGAATATTGAGCTCGCGACGGATGGGAGCCACATACTTCATGGCAAGGTGATAGTTTTGCGCAAACATGAAGCATATGCCAATTTTTTCCAAGAGTTCAGCACTTTTTTCGGGGGAAATTTGAATATTCACCCCAAGAGCTTCTAACACATCGGCCGAGCCGCATTTGCTGGTGGCCGAGCGATTACCATGCTTGGCCACGGGCACGCCGGCGGCGGACACCACCAAGGCCGCCGCCGTGGAGATATTGAAGGAATTGGAGCCGTCTCCGCCTGTGCCCACAATTTCTAGAGCTTCTTGGTCATTTAACAGCTTCACACAATGCTTGCGCATGGCGGCGGCAGAAGCCGTAATTTCATCAATGGTTTCTCCTTTGATGGAAAGAGCCGTTAGGTAAGAGGCTATTTGAATGTCGCTGGCCTTACCGCCCATGATTTGATCCATGACGGCAAGAGCCTCGTCACGGTCTAAATCTTCTTTGCGCGAAAGTTTTTTAATGGCTTCATGAATCATAACTCTATCTCCATAAAGTTTTTGAGTAGGGTTGCGCCTTGCGGCGTCATGATGGATTCCGGATGGAATTGCAGGCCAAAAATAGGGCGTTTTTCATGCTCCACCGCCATAACTTCTCCGTCTTCGCTCTGGGCTGTGCAATGTAGCTCTTGAGGAAGTGTATCTTTAAGACCCACCAAGGAGTGGTAACGCGCCACCAGAAACTCTTGCGGCATATTTGTAAAAAGAGGGGAGGGTTTCATGGTACGCACAAGCGATTGCTTACCGTGCATAAGTGCTTTGGCATACGTCACCGTGCCGCCAAAGGCTTCAAAAATGGCTTGGTGCCCAAGGCACACCCCCAATAAGGGGATATGCTGCGGCAATTTTAGAATAAGTTCTTTACATATACCGGCCTCGTTGGGTTTGCCGGGCCCGGGAGAAAGAACTATGCGTGAGGGCTGCATGGCCAGCACCTCTGCCACCGTGTGGGTGTCATTACGAATAACCATAATCTGCGGCGAAAGAGTGCCTAGCATTTGGTAGAGATTGTAAGCAAAGCTGTCATAATTATCTATCAAGATTAACATGGCGTACACTCCTTGGCGGCGTTTTGCACCGCTTCCACCACGGCGCGTGCTTTCATGATGCATTCTTCGTATTCCTTCTCAGGCACACTGTCAGCCACAATTCCTGCGCCGGAACGTATATATATCTTATTGTTTTTCTTAAAACACAGGCGAATGGCAATGCAGGTGTCCATATTACCCGTAAAATCCACATAGCCAATGGCGCCGCCGTAAAGACCTCTTTTATTTTGCTCAAGGCTGTGGATGATTTCACAGGCTTTAATTTTTGGGGCGCCGGAAAGGGTGCCGGCAGGTAGTACGGCTTCAATGGCATCGAGGGCGTCGTATTGCTCATGCACGGTGCCGTGTACGGTGGAGCCAAGGTGCATCACATGGGAATAGTGGTGTACTTGCATAAAGTCCTTCACTTCCACCGTGCCGAATTGACATATCTTTCCTAAATCATTGCGGCCTAAATCCACCAACATGGTGTGTTCTGCCACTTCTTTTTCATCGGCAAGTAATTCTGTTTCCAGCGCACTGTCTTCTTTGGCATTTTTTCCGCGTTTACGTGTGCCTGCCAGAGGAAATGTATAGACGGTTTCATCCTGTAATTTTACCAAGGTTTCCGGTGAAGCTCCCACAATTTCATTACTGTCACTACTCAAATAAAACATATAGGGTGAAGGATTGGTCATGCGCAACTTTCTGTAGGCATTGAGCAAAGAGCCTTCAAAGTCTGCTTCCAAACGATTGGAAAGCACCACCTGAAAAATATCGCCTTCATAAATATGTTCCTTGGCTTTTTCCACCATGGACATATAGGTGTTTTTATCAAAAAGAGCCGTAAAGTCTGAGGTGAGCTGCCCTGCAAAGGATGTGTGACAAGAGGTATTCACCAGCAAGTCTTTTATGATGTGAATTTCTTGCACAGCCTTGGCATAATGTTCTGCTATATTTCCTTGTTCTATATTGCAGACAAGATAGAGTTTTTGTTTGTAGTTATCAAAGATGATAAGTTTTTTAAAAAGCATGAGATCTAAATCATTAAAGCTTTCCACCGCATCGTCCATATCTAACTGTAATGTGGGTTCGCTGTATTTTATGAAATCGTAGGCAAAATATCCCACAAGCCCCCCTGTGAAAGAAGGGAGATATTCGCCTCGAGGGCTGGAGTATTTTTGCAGTAATTTTTTTAAATATTCCTTGGGTTGCACCCTTTCTTTTCTTTCACCCAAAGCATCCTTGATGGTAACTACCCCTTGCAAGCAAGTTATTTCTGCACTGGGTTCGTAGCCTAAAAAAGAATAGCGCCCAAAAGCGTGCGTGGTGTCCACGCTTTCAAACAAAAAGCATTGTCTGAAATGAGATTTTAAAATCTTGAGCACATTGATGGGCGTGGTAAAGTCCGAAGGCATTTCGTAAATAATGGGAATAAGGCTAAACTCTTGAGCAAGCTTTTCCGCTTCTTCTACGCTGGGTGAAAACATGTAACTCTCCTTATAAAATAAAAAATCCCCCTCTGTTTACAAAATTCACTTTTGTAAACAGAGGGGGAATAGTGACGTCATTAATGCGCTTTTCCCAAAACCTGTGCAAGACTAAGTGAACTCTTCTACCATTGTAGTGAGCCACCAAAGCCATGAAAGGGTATATGAGAAAATTGTGTTCATTGTGTTTTATCCTTGAATATAAAATACAGAATACTGTATACAATGTCAAGCTTTTCTAGCTTAGTCATGTGTTCTGATAAAAATATACTATAATAATTTTAATTATTACTATGGCTTATTTCTTTGAAATAAGAATATATTTTATCTCCATTATCCCCCAATACGCGCACGCAAACGCCTTTTTGCGCCTTACTTACACCCACTTCAAAGTGGGGTAGTTGTTCCTGAGATTTTTGCCGCGCATATTCTATAAAGGCCGCTTCCTCATTTTCTGTGGGAAAGTACGCATACAAAAGGCCATTATGGCTAAAGCCTTGCCACAGGCCAAGGTCGGCATAGTTCCAGCGCGTAGGGTCTATGAGCGTATTATCCGCAAAGGCCAGATGTTCTTTTACAAAAACATGTACCGTGGCGTGAAAAAGCTTCATGAGAAAGCTCTCTCCCATGTGTACGCGCCCTGCGGTGAAAATATCACTGTAAAAAAAGGTAGCTGTGGGCGCCAAGAAAACCTCTGTTTTGCTTCGATAGGTGCTATTTTTAAAAGGAATGGTGGGGTGCGGCATATGACGTATGCGGCTTTGCGCCTCGGCCTTTATATGCACATTTTTTTGCACATCCCCATCTTGCGTATCAAAGACCTTTTCATAGCTTTGTGACCCCACTAAAACCTTGGACTTTTCGCCAAAATGCAAGTCCATGTGTACCTTGTCTCCCTGCAAGAGCCCCGCAGAAGAAGACATGAGCATAATATGCGCTTCGTCCTCTTCATACAGGGGGGCAATAAGTTTATAAGGCGGCGTGAAATACACATCGTCGTACACGGTTTTATGGTGGCTAAACTTGGTGGAAAGGCGCACACAGGAGTTCATTATATACCCTCAAAGAGCACGTCTTTTTTAATCCACTCTATGACAGCATCTAAACCTTCAAGGCTCATGAGGTTGGTAAACAGATATTTTCTGCCGCCGCGCATACGGTCAGAATCCGCCGCCATAATATCCAAATTCGCACCCACCAAGGGAGCTAAATCTGTTTTATTGATGATAAGCAGGTCAGAACGTGTGACGCCGGGGCCGCCTTTACGAGGAATCTTTTCCCCTTGCGCCACGTCGATAACATAAATGGTGGCATCGGCTAAGTCTGGGCTAAAAGTGGCTGACAAATTATCGCCGCCGCTTTCAATAAACATAATCTGCACATCGGGAAAACGCTCCGCCATTTCTTCCACAGCTTCAAGGTTCATGGAGCAGTCTTCACGAATGGCTGTGTGCGGGCAACCGCCTGTTTCCACGCCCAAAATACGTTCCTTGGGTAGTGCAGAATTTTTCACCAAAAATTCTTCATCCTCACGAGTATAAATATCGTTGGTGATAACACAGAGGGAATATTCGTCTTTCATCTTGCGGGTCAGTCTTTCAATAAGAGCTGTTTTGCCGGAGCCCACAGGCCCGCCCACGCCAATTTTTACATATGCCATATATTTATCCTGTTTAATGTTGTTTGTTTTTGGTTTTCTGGGAGGGGAAACTTTTTTTAGGGAAAAATTTTTCCCCTCCCAGACCCTCCCCTTCAAAAAAACCAACGGTGACGCCATATAGCTTCATAATCAGACATTGTAGCCACATAAAAGACTTCTCTCACAAACTTCATGCAGGCTATTCAAAAAAGTGCCTGGTGCTTTTGGGCAGTCTGCTAACTCATATACAAACGGCTGTACAACGTCTCATGCTGCATGGCATAAATATCAAAGCCGCTACCACCAATGCCCAGCTCCTCACACGTGGTTTCTTTAGCCAATGCCACGGCTTTTTCCATGAGCGGCATGGCTTTATTCAGCACCACTTGCCCATCTAACTGACTTAAAGGTACACTTTTCACCGCATTGGTCACTATGCCGGAAGTGATGCTATAAACATAAATAAGCGCCCCTTCTTCATAGCTGATGCCTTTATCTTTTACAAAAAGCGCCAAGGCAATGGCATGGTGTCCTGTACACACTTTTTCTTTAATAAGCTGTTGGTATAGGGTAAGATGTGGTAAATTTTCAATCTTTTCCCATACTTTTAAAAAACGTTGGCACAGCTTCTCACTGCCACGGCGCACCTCAAAAGGCGACTTATACGCTGCATACAAAGCATCAAGTCGCACGAGTTCTTCTTTGTTTATATTTCTAGAATCATCGAAACAACTATGATGCACCTGTGCAAAAAAGCCTAGTTCATTGTAGGGTAAGAAGGAAAGTGTGTTTGCCACATATATTTCTAAGCCACCGCTGCTTTTAAGCTTATCCTTTTGCACAAAGGTTTCTAACCCATTGGAGAGGGTAAAGGAACCAATGGGGAAAACGCTGTCGCTCACTTGGAGCATGTGAAGCAAAGCTGTATTCATGCGGCTCTCTTAATGGCTGTGTGTATGCCCATGCGTATGTGTATGGTCATGAGAATGGTCATGAGAATGATTTTTTTCTGAGGAGCCGTGCGCCTTGCATTCAGTAAAGCCACTAAATTTTTCCTGCACTTCTTGCACATTAAAACCAAGCTTTTGTAAGTGCAAAAAAGTGGGCTTATCATAAGGCACAAGCACGGCATGCTCTTCAATCTTAAGCGACAAATGCCTATTACCCAGCTCAAAGCATAGTCTTCCCATTTCCTGCATGGTCTGCACAGAAATCTTGGTAAGTGGTGAGGGCAATATTTCGCACACGTAGAGGCGTTCGTCTTTTTCTGCCAAAATATCACCGTCTTTAAGTACAGCTTCCACCAACACGCCCAGTTCTGTACCGTCCTTGGCAACTTTCTTAATGCGCTTTTTATCTACTTCAAACCAATCAAAGGGCACAGAAACCACCGTTTCTGCTCTTTTTTCCATGTGAATATTCCCTAAAATCTTTTCAATAATCATATGTTATCCTAAAAATATTCAATTTCTTGTGGGTGAAAGGAAAACCCCCTATCCTTTCCCAAAACGCGCTTATACTGTGTATTGTGCGGCAACAAAACAGTATTAAAAATGCATTTTCGCCGCTATGGGTTTTTTTGAGGGGGTGTGGGGAACTTTTTTTTCCTAAAAAAAGTTCCCCCACAAAAAAATTTAAAACATGAAATATAACCTCGCCAAAGGCAGTTCACTAAAAGGCTCACAGCTTACTTTTTCGCCGTTGACCTTTACGGTATAGGTTTCTGGATCCACCTCTATATCTGCCATGGTATCATTGAATTTCATATCACTTTTGCTGATAGTGCGGCACTGCTTTACAGGCAAAGAAGCGCGCTCTATGCCAAGCTTTTCCATGAGTTTTTCTTCATGGGCGTACTGTGACACAAAGGTGATACAAGTGGTATCTACAGCTTTGCCTTGTGCGCCAAACATGGGTGTATACATTACAGGCTGCGGTGTGGGGATGGAGGCATTGGCATCACCCATACGCGCGCCCACAATGAAACCGGACTTGATAATAAGCTCAGGCTTGGCTCCAAAGAAGGTCGGTTTCCACAGCACAAGGTCAGCAATTTTGCCCACTTCCACTGAACCCACATAATCACTGATACCGTGGGTAATGGCTGGGTTGATGGTATATTTTGCCACATAGCGTTTGGCACGGAAGTTATCATTACGCGGTGAATCTTCCTTTAAGGCGCCGCGCTGCACTTTCATTTTGTGGGCTGTTTGCCACGTGCGGATGATAACCTCACCTACACGTCCCATGGCTTGTGAGTCGGAACTCATCATGGAAAAGATGCCCATATCGTGCAAAATATCTTCAGCGGCAATGGTTTCGGGACGAATGCGCGAATCGGCAAAGGCCACATCTTCAGGGTTTTTCTTATCAAGGTGATGACACACCATAAGCATGTCCAAATGCTCATCAATGGTATTCACCGTATAGGGCATGGTGGGATTGGTAGAAGAGGGCAGAATATTTTTCAGCGCCGCCGCTTTAATGATGTCCGGTGCATGTCCGCCGCCGGCGCCTTCGGTATGATAGGTGTGGATAACGCGTCCGCCTATGGCGTTGAGCGTGTCTTCCACAAAACCAGCTTCGTTTAAGGTGTCGGTATGAATGGAAACTTGTACATCGTACTTTTCTGCCACAGCAAGGCACACGTCAATGGCCTTAGGCGTCGTGCCCCAATCTTCGTGTAATTTGAGGCCAATGGCACCGGCCTTTACTTGCTCTGCCAAGGTTTTTGGGCTGGAAGAGTTTCCCTTGCCCAAAAAGCCCACATTCATGGGCATGCCTGCGGAAGCTTCCAGCATTTTGTGAATATTAAAAGCACCGGGAGTGCAGGTGGTGGCATTGGTGCCGTCGGCCGGCCCTGTGCCGCCGCCCAGCATGGTGGTGACGCCGCTGTATAAGGCTGTATCTATTTGCGTGGGGGAGATAAAGTGAATATGCGTATCCACGCCGCCGGCGGTGAGAATGAGCCCTTCACCGGCAATGGCCTCAGTGGAAGCGCCAATAATCATATGTGCATCCACTTTGTCCATCATATGCGGATTACCGGCCTTGCCTATGCCGTGAATTTTACCGTCTTTAATGCCAATGTCCGCCTTAAAAATGCCCGTATAATCCAACACAAGTACATTGGTAATGACAAGGTCAAGGCACTCGGCATCGCTGTGTACACAAGACTGCCCCATGCCGTCGCGCAAAGATTTACCGCCACCAAATTTAGCTTCTTCGCCATAGGTGGTGTAATCCTTTTCCACTTCAATGAGTAAGGAAGTATCGGCAAGGCGCACCCTATCGCCCACGGTGGGGCCGTACATGGTGGCGTACATTTTTTTAGTAAGTGTTGCCATGTTTATACCTCCATTCCTTTAAAGCCCAATTCTTGCGCTTTGGCAAAGGCCGCCTCACGCACGGAGCTGTCATCAAAAGCCCCGTTGACCAGCCCGTTCAGCCCATAGCCCTCACGGCTACCGCCAATGGCCACCAAGGTTACCTCTTTGGCTTCACCTGGTTCAAAGCGCGTAGCAGTGCCCGAAGCAATATCAAGGCGCATGCCAAAGGCCGCTTTTCTGTCAAAGTCCAGCATCTTATTCACTTCGAAGAAATGATAATGCGAACCCACTTGTACCGGTCTGTCTGCTGTATTTTTAATGAGTAGCACGCGCTTTTCACGGCCTGCATTGAGCTCTATGTTGCCCTCATCGGTGAGAATTTCCCCCGGTACACAGCTAAGCGTGGTTTCTATGGGATTATGCACCGTCACAAGTTTGGTGCCGTCCATAAATGTGGCTTCAATCTGAATTTCAT
>CAYJNA010000083.1:0-10457 GCA_964371225.1 uncultured Desulfovibrionaceae bacterium | reverse complement strand
GAAGCGCGGAGAGGCAATCTGCCTCATGTTGTGAACTTTGTCAACAACTTTTTTTCTTTTTTTTCAGAACCTTTCCAGAGAAACTCTCTCAAGGCCTTCGCTGTTTGTTCTCAGCGTGGAGAGGCAATCTGCCTCAAGTCGCCGAGCTTGTCAACAACTTTTTTTCCGTTTTGCAAATTTTATTTTTGCCGCATTTTCATGCTTCGCTGTCTTGCCTCAGCACCGCTTTAGAGTTCCCTCCGTCAGCGGAAGAGCTTTATGCCCTAAGCTGTGACTCTTTGTCAACAACTTTTTTAAAAAACTTTTTACAAAGCTGCATTTTACCTATCACCCTTTCGAGCTGCGCTGTTTGCCTCAGCGCCCAACCTCACGGCGGAAGCGCAATATGTACGAAAGCACCCTCTTGGTCAAGCTTTATTTTTACTTTTTTAGCAGCTTTTCTCTATCTCACTGTTTTTATGATATATTAATTAGCAAAAAAAGGAGGTAGCCTAGACCACCTCCCCTCACGTATAGCTTAACGGTTTAGCTTTGTAATTTACGTAAGTTTACTTTGAGCTCAGAAGCCAATTGCGCCAAGTCATGTACGGCTGCGGAAGCTTCATTCATGCCATTACTTATTTCATCGGAAATCTCACTCACTGCGGACGAAACCTGGCTTAACTCCTCAGAAGTGGCTGATTGCTGCTCTGCAGCGGTGGCAATACCTGTTATGAGTGAGGCATTATGTTCTGCTAGCTCTTGAATTTCTTCCAAAGCAACGCCGGAGGTATTGGTAAGTTCTGTGGCTTCGCTTATAATCTTCACAGCTTTTTCGAACTGCTCAATATTATTTGCCGTAGAGCGTTGAATACCTGTTATACTAGAACCCACCTCCGTGGTGGCGCTCATGGTTTTTTCTGCCAGCTTGCGAACTTCATCTGCAACCACGGCAAAGCCACGCCCTGCATCACCGGCACGTGCCGCTTCAATGGCTGCGTTCAAGGCTAATAAATTGGTTTGGTCGGCTATGTCTGAGATAACGCCCATAACAGAACCAATGGCTTGCACTTGATCTCCCAAGGCTTTGATGTCATTGGAAAGTTGTATAGAAACGGAATTCACTTCACCCATGGCAGAGACCACTTGAGCCACCAGTCCAGCGCCTTGTGCTGCTTTTTCTTGTGTTTCGCCTGCTTGAACGCGGGCTTGCTCTGCATTATTGGCAACCTCTAAAACAGTGGCATTCATTTCTTCAATGGCAGCCGCAGAAGATGCCGTTCGATCTCTTTGGGCTTCGCACCCTGCTGTCACTTGAGATACTTGTGCTGATAATTGCTCAGAAGCCGTGGCCACGCGATCTGCCACATCTGTCACTGATGCAGCCACCTCTAAAATGGTGCGTTGCGCTTGTTTCACAGATGTTAAGTTGGTCACCAAGAGCACTATGGATGCCACATCTCCATTCTTTTTAAGCACGGGCATAACGGTATACGCAATATCTATATGCGCCCCACCCGGCCTTGCCACGGTTTCATTTCCAGCAGATTGCTTAGTGCGCAATGCCTTTTGTATGCCATCGGCTTCAGTACCAGAATCATCTAAAAAGAACAACTCATTGGGGGTTTTACCCTTATAATTAGATCCCAAATCATTTTGTGCTACACCGTTAATATATTGAACCTGTAAATTATTATCCATAATCACCACAGGTGAGGGTATACCATGAATAATGTTTAGCAAAGAATTAAGAACCCCATTGGTACCGTTGATGAGGTTAGCAAACTCACCTTCAAACTGCGAAGCATTACCCTTTTCGGCTATGGAGCCCGACTCAATTTTGCTCTCCAAACGCCTATATTCCAACATTACATTTTTTAACGATACAGGAATGGAGCGTAAAGCTTCAGCCAGTTCACCAATTTCATCGCTACGATGCACTTTCAATTCACCACTCAAGTTACCTTTGGCAACTTCGGTGGCAAAGGTAACCCCTTCTTTCAAAGAGCGCACCACGGGCATAAGCAAAATAGACACCACAACAGAGCCAAGAAGAACTGCCACCACAAGACTCACAACTGTATGGTAGAAAATTTCATTAAGACTAGCAAAAGCATCACTTTTCACAGCGCGAACCACAGCAGTAAGTTCGCCAAGTTTAGCGGGAGCATGATAAAAAAGGGCTGGGTCGCCAGCGTCGGTTAGCAATTCATCTAAGCCTTCTTCTTTCTGAGCTGCCCATTTTCTAAAACTAGGCATGGGGCCAAGTTTATCATTAAAAAGCCAGGCTTCAGTATTTGATACTGCTATAAGACCTTCATTATTAAGGATAAAAGCGGCACCACCCGCTGGCAAGGAAAGGGTTCCTAGCATCTGCGTTAAAAACTCCACAGAGTACGCCGCGCGAAGAAGCCCTATAATTTTACCATCTTTTTTTATGGGCACACCCACAGAAATGGTGTGTACTCCATCGGTACTGCTTACATAAATGGAAGAAACAGAATCACGTCCGGCCATGGCTTCGGTATAGTAGCCACGCTGTTTATACGAAGCTCCTACTTTCTCATATCCTTCCATGGAGGTGGCTCGAACAACACCTTGCTCGTTCAAAAGTACGAGGCGATTAATATTTTTATAAAGCCCCTGCTCCCTACGCAATTCTTGCATTATGGCAGTGACATCTTCGGGCGTTGCCTGTTCGTTATTAAGAAATTCCACAAAAAGTGGATCTTTTGAAATGCGTCGCACATCTTCCAGTGCGCGCTCTGCAAATTGGTCTGCAGCATCTACCATGGCGGCAGTTTCTCTTTTAAAAGTTCGGATAACGCTTTCACTTAAAGCTTTTTCTGTATCCGAATAGTTTATATAGCCACTTACAGCCAGCAAAGTGACTATTAACGC
Organism: uncultured Desulfovibrionaceae bacterium; assembly: GCA_964371225.1. Lineage (GTDB taxonomy): Bacteria > Desulfobacterota > Desulfovibrionia > Desulfovibrionales > Desulfovibrionaceae > CAYJAD01. The sequence goes on along the minus strand of CAYJNA010000083.1, from coordinate 7,577 downwards.
TATAATAGGTAACAAAAGTTTTAGTTGCAATTTCATTTGACTTCTCTCCCTTCTCTCAATAATTACATAGACTAAATGGAAAATGGATTTTAATGGATAAGACAAAAATATACTTTCGTAGCACGTATAAAACACATCTACCCAGTATACTGCGTAGAACGTCTCATATATTACCTATAACGCGCTCATTGCTCTAGCTATATCGCCTTGTGGTGATACTGTCTATAATAATACGGTAAAATACAAAAAAAAGTGACATTCATCTTACTGAATGTCACTTTTTTTTAAAAAGATGCCCTGTTTTACACAGCGCTAAATACCCATGATATTATAGCCTGCATCCACATAAATAATTTGCCCTGTCACAGCTGTGGATAAGTCTGAAGCTAAAAACACTGCAGAACCACCCACATCTTGTGTGGTAATATTGCGACGTAAGGGGGCATGCTCTTCAATGTGCGTGAAGATATTTTTAAGACTTGCCACAGCCGATGCTGCCAAGGTCTTTATAGGGCCAGCGCTAATGGCGTTGATACGCACATTTTTGGCACCAAGGTCTATAGCCAAATAGCGCATGGAACATTCTAAAGATGCTTTTGCCACACCCATCACATTATACCCAGGCAATACACGTTGCGAACCATTATATGTCATGGTTACCACGGAAGCACCATCGGTGAGTAGTGGCTCAAAAGCCTGACATACGGCAGTTAAAGAATAGGATGATACGTCTTGAGCCAATCTATACCCATCGCGACCGGTATCTAAAAAACGCCCCTGCAAATCTTCACGATTGGCAAAAGCTACAGAGTGAATAAGAATATCCACGCCACCCCATTTTTCTTTTACATATTCTACCGCAGCGGCAATTTGCGCATCATCGCAAACGTCCAAAGCCACAGTAAATTCACCGCCCATTTCTTCGCTGATGGGCTCTACACGTTTTTTAATGGCATCACCCACATAAGAAAAAGCCATACGGGCGCCTTGTTCTTTGAAAGCCTGAGCCACGCCATAGGCAATGCTCTTATTGTTGGCCACACCAAGAATGAGTGCTCTTTTACCTTTAAGTATCATACTCACCTCTATTCCGCGTCAAAAGATTTGCCGGTAAGGATTTTATACGCTTCTGCATAGCGTCCAGCGGTGGCGTCAATAACGTCCTGCGGTAAGGTGGGTGCAGGAGGCGTTTTATCCCATGGCTGTGCAGAAAGCCAGTCACGCAAGTACTGTTTGTCAAAGCTTGGCTGACCGCGACCTTCTTCGTATTGATCGGCAGGCCAAAAACGTGAAGAATCTGGGGTCATCACTTCATCAATGAGCACAAGCTCCCCATTCACCATACCAAATTCAAATTTAGTATCAGCCATAAGAATGCCGCGCGTAGCAGCATATTCACGACCGGCTTCAAAAATACGTAAAGAAACTTCTTGCACTTTTTTAGCTACTTCTTCACCTAAAAGCGCAGTGGCTTGGGCTACAGTAATGTTTTCATCATGCTCGCCAAGTTCTGCCTTGGTGGAAGGAGTGAAAATGGCCGGCTCAATCTTGGCAGATTCTTTCATATCAACAGGCAAGTCGTAGCCACATACAGTGCCGGTGGCTTTGTAGTCTTTCCAGCCGGAACCGGTGAGGCAACCACGTACGATACATTCTACAGGAAGCGGTTTTGCTTTTTTCACCAACACAGAGCGTCCTTCCAGCTCATCTTTCCAAGGCTGTAAAGCTTCTGGGAATTTATTTACATCACTTTCAATGAGGTGATTAGAAATAATATCTTTAAATTTATCCATCCAGAATAAGGTAATCTTATTTAGGATAACCCCTTTATAGGGTACGGGTTCATTCATTATCACGTCAAAAGCAGACATACGATCTGTGGTAACAATGAGCAAAGTTTCCGCATCAATTTCATACATATCACGCACTTTACCACGTGCTATAAGCGGAAAAGTGTCAATATTGGTTTGCATAACTACTTTCATATCTTTCTCCTTCAAAAGAGCATGTTCTATTTTACTGCATATCTAAAACACAGCGCGCAGGAAATTCACCGGGTAAGTCCAATGTGGGAAGCTGTAAACATTGTTGCGCTACCCCCTGCATTATGGAAGTGTCCCATGGAATAATATCATAAATTTCTCCGGCACTTGCTACTGTGTGCTTACTCACCGAGCCATCATCACCCAAATGAAAAACTACCATGCCAGAGCCTTTAGCGCTGTCCTTTTCTTCACGGCGCGAAGAGCCGCCCAAAAGCCAGCCTCCTTCCACGCGAAGAGCTCCACGTAAAAAGTGAGATGAAGTCACTTTCCACATATAATCAAAATTCAATGTACCATTTTCCGCCGGCACCAAGCGATAAAAATCGCCCGTGGAAGATGAACAACAATATATATTGCCCTCATGCTCCACAAGAGAATGCGGACAATTCAAGCCCGAAGCCACCACTGATGTCAGTGTTTTCCCTTGTTTGCGGCGCATATAAAAAATAACTCCCAGACCTTCTTCCTTCCATGTGGGACAATATTTTTGTACTGCACGAAAGGGTTGATGCGAAAAGGCCGACAGCAAAAAACCATCACGCCATGGAATCACATCATTACAATGAATAGCATCATGGGGCAAGCTTCCTTCCCAAGTTTCCAAAGGTGAGCTTGAGATGGTGAGAGTACTTTTTGTATTATACAATAATACACGAGAATTACCTGTATCCACAATGGCAAGCATGTCCTCGCTTAAGGCCTTAACACTATGTGCCAAATTATCCATGGGCCCTGGGAGGCGCTGTGCACGCACACCTGAAGCCGTAAGGGCACTTATGGTATTATCTGAAGCTATCCAAAGGGCATCATTGACAGTGCAAATACCGCACACGCGCAACACATTACCCGGACAATACCAGAAAGGCGCACGCTTTTCTGTATCATACCCCACCAAGGATACCGCACTATTTACACAGCCAAGAAGCACTTTCATACTGTATTATCCCCTACTTTAAAGAGCTACACAGATACAGCTATACTTTTTTTATACGGCATTCCATGGAACGCGCATGAGCTTCCAAACCTTCCAAACGCGCCAAGCGCGCAATGGACGTAGCATGTTGTTGCACAAAAGCTGATGAAGCCGCCACTATGGAAGAGCGCTTACAAAAGGTTTGTACAGAAAGGGCAGAGGAAAAACGCGCTGTCCCCATGGTGGGAAGCACATGGTTGGGCCCTGCAAAATAGTCCCCCACAGCTTCAGGAGAGTGCGAACCCATAAAAATGGCACCGGCATGTTTAATATGCGGCAACATGACCCAAGGTTCTTTTACGCATAATTCCAAATGTTCAGGTGCCACACGGTTGGCTATGGCCAGTCCTACGCGCATATTGGGTACTACCACTATGGCTGACCAGTCTTTCAAAGATTTTGCAGCCAGTTCTGCCCTAGGCAAAGCAGCGCATTGTTTATCCAATTCACGCTGAATGGCTTCAGCCATGAAAGGCGTATCGGTAATGCATACCGCAGAAGCCAAAGCATCATGCTCAGCTTGCGAAAGCATATCCGCTGCCACCCATGCAGGATTGGCAGAAGCATCAGCAATAACGAGCACCTCACTGGGGCCAGCTATCATATCAATACCCACTCGCCCTTGGAGCATGCGCTTGGCTGTGGTTACATAAATATTACCAGGCCCCACAATGACATCCACAGGGGAGATATTTTCAGTGCCATAGGCCAAGGCGCCAATGGCCCAGGCGCTCCCCATGCGATAGACCTCATCTATATCTAATAAATGTGCCACAGCAAGAATATGCGGATTAATACTACCATCGGGGCGTGGCGGTGTTACCACGGCCAATTCCTTTACGCCTGCCACTTGTGCTGGAATGGCATTCATAAGTAGGCTTGAAAGTAAGGGCGTATCTCCCCCTTTTCCGCCAGGCACATATAAGCCTGCACGATCTACGGGCGTGACTTGTTGCCCTAATATGGTGCCATCATCACGGGTAAGAAACCATGATTTTTCCACCTGAGCTTCATGAAAAGTACGTATATTACTGGCTGCTTCTGCAATTATTTCTAGATCATCACCGGAAACAAGAGCAGCTCCTTTAGCTATTTCACTGGCATCAAGACGCAAAGAAAACTCCCCTTCAATTTGGGGACAATCAAAACGTTTAGTATATTCAATAAGAGCCGCTTCTCCGCGGCTTTGAACTTCTTGCAAAATATCTTGCACCGCTATATCTACAGTTTCACCTGTATCCTCACGGCCTTTAAGTATTGCCTCTAAAACAGGCCAATCTTTTTCTGTGGTGCAGGAAATGATACGACAAGACATAGTTTCTCCTTTAGGGGCAAACTCACAAAGAAGTGCCCATATATAAGTTTACATGATACAAGAAATATTTTCGAAAGTCGAGCCTTTGTCCGTGGAGGTTTTTTTACGCACGCAATGTGCTTTCTGTTACACAGCATGCTTTGGCTTTAGTGCTCTCCTTACCTAAGAAGACATTCTGTATACGCCTATACTAAGCCCGAGAACACCACAAAAATACCACTATATTTTAATGTCTTATTTAGAAAAACACTCTTAAGGCACTTGACAGTTTGGCAAGGCTTGCTTACTAATAAGGCTCACGAAGGAGTCACTCATGTCATCCAAAAAACATCATGATGCATATAAGGCCGCCCAAATGGAGCAGCCCGAACAAGAATTATTTGAGCCAAGCCAAGAAGACTGTATTTTTCCTCTTGTGCCCGAAAACCTCAATGAACTTTGCCTTGAACACATTTGCCCCAGCTGCAGTGTAAAAGACGAAGCAGATCAAACGCGTTTACGCGCTTTGGCTGAGATGGAAAATTATAAAAAACGCCTTGCCAGAGAGCATGAAGAGCAGTTGACATATGCCGCAGAAAAAGTTCTTTCCAGCCTTTTACCCAGTCTAGATAATTTAGACTTAGCTTTACAATATGGCGGACAAAACGAAGCGTGCAAAGATATGCTTATGGGTATAGAAATGACGCGCAAACTTTTATTGGAAGCCGTCAAAAATCACGGCCTTGAACCTGTGGGTGAAGTGGGCGAAGCCTTCACACCCGAATTGCACGAAGGTCTTATTTTTGAAACGCGTGACGATATGGATGAAAACCATGTTAGCAATGTTATGCAACGCGGCTACAAATTAAAAGGACGTCTTATTCGCCCCGCCAAGGTTTCTATCAGTAAGAAAAGTGCGTAAGCTTCACTTTATGTATGCAAAAAGGCATGCCGCAAGGTATGCCTTTTTTTGTACCATGTTTACATCCAAGCCCAGCACAATGCATTGTGAAAAATCTTCATCTAAGCCACACACTACATCACAAAAAACCCAAATTACACACTGGGTATAATTTGGGCAATGTGGTCATATTTTACAAAAACAATTATTTTTCAAGCCAAGCATTGACTCTGGCTTCATACTCATCCTGCTCATAGCGCACACTGTCATACATGCCTTGCAAATCCCTTTGACGCGAAGCCTCTGCCAACAATATAGCCGCTGCCACAGATACATTAAAGCTTTGAATCATGCCGCGCATGGGTATGTACACTTCACCATCAATGTCTTCCACCAACTCCGAAGCGACACCACTATGCTCATTTCCCATAATAATGGCGGTGGGTTTACTTAAATCCCACTCTCGCAAAGGTTTTGCCGTGGGAGAACAGGCCGTAGCAAGAACTTGCATACCCTTAGCTTTCAGCGCCGACATCAAGCTAGTTTTATCTGCATGACGCACAGATTCCACCCATTTACGCGCTGAAGCTGATGTTTTTTTAGCCAATACGGGGAAAGGGGTATCGGTATAGTAAAGATGCACCTCTGGTACGCCAAAGGCATCGCAAGAGCGATAAATGGCTGAAACATTATGCGGATCATGAATATTGGCAAGCACCAAGGTTAAGTCCGGTTGGCGCTGGGATAAAACTCTTTCAATACGCTGGCGACGTTCATCGGTGCGCGGGCGCTCTTGAGCACTGGAAATACGTGACATACAAACTCCTTCTGCCCCTTTGTGGCAAAAAAAGCCCATAAAGGCAAGGATTGCTTTTACCATAACATTTCAAGATATTAGACCTATGTGACATTTTTCACAGCTTAATTCCTTACAAATCTACATTTTTTTCCCAAATTAGACTTGCCAAAAAACTTGTAAGCCGCTAATAAGCATAGCGTTATTCATATTTTGTTTTGGAGGAAACTATGACAAAGACGTTTGCAATGCTTTTTGCCTGCTTAACTACCCTTTTGCCATCTTTGGCTCTTGCAGCCGGAGATTATGCCCACATTCCCGGTGCAGAACTTTCTGCCATGTGGGTTATCCCTTTTGCCTGCATGCTTTTATCTATTGCTATTTTTCCCATAGCAGCCCCGCATTTTTGGCATCATAACTTTGGTAAGATTTCTGTTTTTTGGGCCTTTGCATTCTTAGTACCTTGCGCCCTTGTATATGGTTTTTCCATTACACTGTATGAATTTTTACACGTTATGCTCCTTGAGTACGTGTCCTTCTTAATTTTGCTTTTTGCACTGTTTACCGTGGCCGGCGGCGTACGCCTTAAAGGCTCTCTTGTGGGCACTCCCTTAGTAAACACCGCCATTTTGCTCATCGGTACACTGCTTGCCAGTTGGATGGGAACCACCGGTGCTGCCATGTTGCTCATTCGCCCCTTAATTCGTGCCAATGAGCACCGCAAATATAAAGTACACTCCATTGTGTTCTTCATCTTCCTCGTGGCCAATATCGGCGGTGCCTTAACGCCGCTGGGTGACCCACCACTGTTCCTCGGTTACCTTAAGGGCGTAAGCTTCTTCTGGACAACCGGTGCCCTGCTTGGTCAAATGATTTTCTTATCCGTGGCATTGCTAGCCATATTCTTCATCCTTGACACTGTCTTATACAAAAAAGAAGGCAGCCCCGTACCTGCCAATGCCGGTAGCGGCGAAAAGCTCGGCCTTGACGGTAAAATCAACCTGATTTTCCTTGCTGGTCTTGTGCTTTGCGTACTTATGTCCGGTTTGCCAGCCTTCAACTTTGGCGAAGTTATCAACATCTACGGCACTGGTTTACAAGGTCAAAACATTCTACGTGACGTATTACTTTTAGTTGTAGCCGGCCTTTCCTTAAAGTTTACCACCAAGGAAAACCGCGACCTCAACGGCTTTAACTGGGCCCCCATTGAAGAAGTGGCAAAACTCTTCTTCGGTATCTTCGTGTCCATGATTCCAGCCATTGCCATCCTTAAGGCTGGCACTGACGGCGCGCTTGCTCCTCTCATCCAAATGGTAACCGGAGCTGACGGCGCACCTGTAAACTACATGTACTTCTGGCTCACCGGCATGCTCTCCAGCTTCCTGGATAACGCTCCCACCTATGTGGTGTTCTTCAACACTGCCGGTGGTAACGCCACCCAGCTTATGGGTGATCTTGCCATGACCCTCACCGCCATTTCTGCCGGTGCTGTGTTCATGGGCGCCAATAGCTATATTGGTAACGCACCTAACTTCATGGTACGCTCCATTGCAGAAGACCAAGGCGTA
>CAYJNA010000082.1:0-10841 GCA_964371225.1 uncultured Desulfovibrionaceae bacterium | reverse complement strand
CTGTCGTCGCCGTGAAAGGGCGATGTCCTGGGCCAGCTAGACGAAGGGGACGCTCGTACCGTGGTAATATCTCTTACGAGAAACTAGCTCTTTACCAAGGTAGTGAGGCTAAAAGCCTCTATTTCAAAGAAGGAGCATCTTAAAGATGGCGTCCCCTAGGGGATTTGAACCCCTGTCGTCGCCGTGAAAGGGCGATGTCCTGGGCCAGCTAGACGAAGGGGACGCATTCCTTCTCGACATTCGCGTTAGTGCCTCGCAGCATTTGTTCGCGTCGTCGTGAAGAGGGTTCTACGCAAAAGAGCTCCCTTCGTCAACACTTTTTTTCTTTTTTTTATAAAAAATTTTATTCACCCCCAACGCAACAAAGATTTATGCTTTATTATCAAACAGATGAATAAAACAGCACTTCACATAAATACGCACACTTTAAACGGACAATCCTGCTCATTTATCTATCAGCTCACTAAAAAAATCAGAAATTAAAATTGTTCGCATAAAAATTACGTTCATTTTTCCACACTGCCCTACTTGGTTGATGCGTAAAAACATGTCTTCACCCTTAAAAAAAGCACCGCCACTCCTCATACCCCTTTGGGGAACGCCGTAAACAAGTGACGACTTATTTTACGTGGCGGCAAACCATGCCAGAGGCATGTCTTGTGTAGCCGATAACTGAAAAAACATTTCATATGTCTAATTTTTACGTTATAAATTCTATTTTTACTGACATGTAAGGAGTTTTCCAGTGTTCACTAAGTACATGTGCTGCGCATGAAGACATTTTTCTGTGTCCACTACGTACACAAGAGATATTTGCAATTCCTCATAGTCATTGCTATACGTAAGTACTGCCGCGTGCTCTTTACCGCGGGTACAGAGGTACAGGCAGCAGTTGCACCCTTTAAAACATGGACTTTTCTATGCCGGAAAGTGAGCAGAAAAACACAATAGAAGTACATAGTGCTGAAAGCGGGCAAAAACTCCTCCAATACCTCATGCGCCGTTTAAGCCTACCGCAACCTCTCTTGCATCGCTGGATACGTACAGGGCAAGTGCGGGTTAACGGTGGACGCGCTAAACCCTTTATGCATGTACAAACGGGCGATATGATACGTCTGCCCCCCTTTGCCCTTTCCATGGCACATTCTGCCACCTTTGATAAAAGCCCCGCTACGGCGCAGCCGCAAGAATCTCCTCAAAGATATAAAAAAACCTCTTCTCCCCCCAAGCTTGCCCAATCTTTACCCCCTAGCGTATACAGCGATGATGCACTAACCATTTACAATAAAACCAGCGGGCTTCCCGTACATGGCGGTACAGGACATACGGACAGCCTTGTGGCGCGCTTGGAAAAAGCATTTGCCAACGCCCCTTTTAAACCTACGCCGGCGCATAGGCTGGATAAAGACACTTCCGGCCTCATTTGCGTGGCTTTTTCCTATACAGCTCTTCGCGCTTTGCAAGAGGCCTTTGCTAACCACAGCATGCATAAAGAATATTTAGCCTGGGTACATGGTTCTTGGCCTCATGCTACAGTGCAGCATTTAAGCCATACTCTGGCAAAAAAAACACAAGGAAATTGGGAGAAAGTACAAAGCCTCTCTGCAGAAGATAGCGAAGGTAAAGAAGCCCATTGCATAGTGCATTGTATACAACGCTCCCAAGCTTACAGCCTTATGCATATTCGCCTTCTTACAGGCCGCACCCATCAGATTCGTGTGCAATTGGCCGCCCAAGGTTATCCCATTGTGGGCGATGAAAAATACGGACACAAGCTTTCGCAGGCAGAAAAAGCAGAGAAAAAAACACTCTTACTGCATTCCCTACGCATCACTTTTCCAGCTACTTTGGAAAACACCAGCCTTGCCTCCATGGCCAACAAAAGTTTTTCCACCTTACCCCCTTGGAATAAACCCTTTAATATAAACAATATACCTCCATCTCTATTGCTGCCTTGACAGAACTTTATAGAACGCGCTAGAAGAGGGGAAATTTCATATCAAAAATCCACTCTCTTACTTTTATATTCAGGATAGTTCATGTCTGACAATGTGCCACAAATAGTACTGGTGGGACGCCCCAATGTGGGAAAGTCCACCCTGTTTAATCGTCTTATTCATAGCAAAAGAGCCATTACGCACGACCGCCCCGGCGTAACCCGTGACCGTATGGAAGGCATTGTGCGCCATCACGGCGAAGCCCTCTATGGCATTGTGGACACAGGCGGCATTACCCTTGACGCCCATGCCGAGGTTACCGAAGGCCCCGAAGGCATTCGCGGTTTTGAAGCAGATATCTTACGCCAAGCAGAAGAAGCTTTAAGCAGCGCCGTGGCTGTGGCCTTTGTGGTGGATGGACGTGACGGCCTTCTCCCCCTTGATGAATATCTCATGACACACATACGCCGCATGGGTAAACCCACTTTATTGGTGGTGAACAAAGTAGACGGCGCTGAGCAAGAAAATCAAATTCTTGCCGAATTTCATGGCCTTGGCTTTCCGGTCTTAGGCGTTTCTGCGGAACATGGGCACAACTTACGTCAATTACGCGAAGAGTTGCAAGATCTCATTCCTGAGCATTGGGAAGACCTACAACTTGAAGATGTAAGCCTTAAACTTGCCATGCTGGGACGCCCCAATGCCGGTAAATCTTCCCTCATCAATGCCATGCATGGCAGTGAGCGTATGATTGTATCTGACGTGGCCGGCACCACACGTGATAGCGTAGACGTGCATATGGAAATTAAAGGCGAAAAATACACTTTTGTGGACACAGCAGGTGTGCGCCGTCGCGCTAAAATTACCGATACTGTGGAAAAATATTCGGTAAATTCCGCCATTAAATCCAGCACCAAGGCACATGTCACTTTATTGGTTCTCGATGCCACCGAAGGCGTAAGCCAACAAGATAAACGCCTTATGGATTTATTGCACGAGCGTAAAACACCTTTCATGATTTTAATCAATAAAGTTGACTTGGTACCACAAAGCGATATTAAACAATTGCAAAAAAACCTATCAGAAATGCTAGCCTTTTGTTCACACGTGCCCATTTTGCTCGTATCTGCATTGGAAAGACGTGGCCTAGCCAAGATTTTACCCTTGGCACGCCAAATCCATGAAGAATGCCAAGTGCGCATTCCCACTGGCCAGCTTAACCGCGCCATGGAAAAAGTGCTTGAACGTCACCAACCCCCTGTTATCAAACGTGTACGCCCCAAGTTTTTCTATTTAACCCAAGCAGAAACAGCACCGCCTACCTTTGTGTTTTTTGTAAACGATGCCGAACGCGTTTCTGAAAGCTATGTACGTTATTTAGAGAAATCTTTACGTAAACATTTCAAAATACTACACGCCCCCATGCGTGTGCATATGCGCTCTTCACACAAGAAAAGAACAAAAAAATAAAACATATGTCCATCTGAAAAAGTCTTTCATATGATGACTATTTTAAAGGTTCATTCGGAAAATTACTTTCTGAGTGAACCTTATTTTTTTCGACTATATAGCCCTACTCATACAGCTTTTTTAAAAACTCTATAATATCTTATTGACTTACTAGGAATTAATCTTATCTTAGCTAGGACTCCTACACCATTCAAACAAAAAGGTGAATTATGCATTTTTTATACAAAATTTTTCTCCCTCTTGTCATTCTTGCTGTGGGCTGCATAGCTACCCTTGTGCTAGCCGATAATGGAACACAGATTAATCTTGAACAACAATTAACACAAAAAGGAAGAGATATGTCTTTTAATACGCTTACCGAAGAAGAAGAATATATCATCTTGCGTAAAGGTACAGAGCGCCCCTACACAGGTAAGCTTCTAAATAATAAAGAAAAAGGTTTATATACATGCCGTCGCTGTGACGCTCCCTTATACCAGTCTGAAAGCAAATTCGACTCTCGCAGTGGCTGGCCTAGCTTTGACGATGCCATACCCGGTGCTGTGCTACGTGTAGCCGATGCCGATGGAATGCGTACGGAAATAGTATGCGCCAATTGTGGCGGGCATTTAGGGCATGTATTTGAAGGTGAAGGCTTCACAGAGAAAAATACGCGCCATTGCGTCAACTCCATCTCCATGGACTTTATCCCTGAAAAAGCCGCTTCAGCAGTGGCCTTTTTTGGCGGCGGTTGCTTCTGGGGCGTGGAGGATGGTTTTCAATCCATCCCCGGTGTTTTGAATGCAGTTTCCGGTTATATGGGCGGTGAAAGTACCTTCCCCACCTATGAAGATGTAAGCACAGGGCGTACCGGTCATGCGGAAGTGGTAAAGGTAGAATACGACCCTTCCAAAGTGGACTATGAAACCTTGGCTAAGTTCTTCTTTGAAATTCATGACCCTACCCAACTCAACAGACAAGGGCCAGACTTTGGAACGCAATACCGTAGCGTCATTTTCTATGCGGATGAAACACAAAAGAACATAGCCCAAAAGCTAAAAGAGTATCTTCTTGCTAAGGATATAAAAGTGGTTACAGAAATTTCTCCAGCACCAGCTTTTTTTGCCGCAGAAGATTATCATCAAGACTTTACAGCACGTACTGGCCGCGGCGCCTGCCACATGCGCGTCAAGAGATTTGACGGCTAATGTAGCACATACAGCACCGTTTCCTGCAGGAAGCGGTGCTGACAATGCGTCCAATGAAAACACAAAATCCTTACCTAGTATTTTTTACCATATGCCCAACAGCTTTCATGTCATTGACGGCATAATTGGCACTAAAAAGCATACTGACCTTCCCTACTTCGCTTTTCACACCACATCTACTATGACAAATTGATATTAAAGGAATGTCTTATTACGCCCTTTCTGGTAAAATTTATTCCAACCTCTTGAGCATAACAGCCTACTTTTACAGTCCATAAAGATGTTTTTCAATATGTGACTTACTAGACTTTTACAGCACATATCTATACTATGCCCAAAATTTTTATTTATGAGGTCATCATGTTTTCACAGCATTCTTTGAGTACATCTTCATGTACTGCGCATATTAATCTACGCACCTTACAACAAAATTACACCACACTCTGTTCTCGCATTCCTTCCCAGGGTGAAGGCATGGCCATCATTAAAAATGATGCCTACGGACATGGTCTTTTACCCGTAGCCAAAGCCTTGGACGCGGTGGGCGCTCCTTCTTTTGGCGTGGGCACAGTGGCTGAGGGTGTAGCATTACGCCAAGCCGGCTTTACGCAAGAAATTCTTATTTTACTGGGCGCGCAAAGCGCAGAAGATATGCAGCTCTGTGCGCAAAACAACCTCATTGTACATGTATACAATGTTTTTTCCTTACATCTGGCCACCAAGGTAGCCCAAGCGCAAAATCCCCTACGAATAGGCATTAAATGTGAAACGGGTATGGCACGCTTAGGCTTTGCAGAAGAAGACATGCCGGAACTTATACACATAGTACAGCAACACCCCCATATACAGGTTTGCCTTGCTTCCACACATATCTCTTGTGCCGATATGCCGGAAAAAGAAGCCATGGTACACGAACAATTTCACAAATTTGCACGCATGACTGCAGGGCTAAAAGAAGCCTTTCCGCGTATGCGCACCTCTGTGTGTAATTCCGCAGCGTCATTACAATATGGGCATTTGGCCGCAGAAATTGGTGCAGATATTTATCGTTTTGGCATTGCCCTGTACGGAGGTAACCCCCTTTGGGGAACGCCATGGCAAGAGAAAGGTGAAGGTTTACACGAAGCCATGCGCATCAGCGCACGCGTGCTCCATGTCTACACGGCACAAACCGGACAAAGCATTGGTTATGGTGCCACCTTTGTGGCAGAAAAAGATATGCGCGTTGCCGTGCTGGGCATTGGATACGCCGATGGATTTTCCCGCGGTCTTTCTAGCCCTTCCACTGTGAAAGTGTGCCTACAAAACAACGCTGCCCCTTTGTGTGGTCGCGTCTGCATGGGAGCCATCATGGTTGATGTTTCCTCCATTGAAGGCGTAGAAACAGGTCAATGGGCTTGGGTGGTTGATGCTTCTCTAAACGATGGCGCTTTTTCTATGCAAGCCCTAGCTCATGCATGGGGCACCATTCCTTATGAATGTTTTTGCCTTTTGGGTGATAATACCCGCATCTATCAGGGCGTGTAAATAGTCGACACTGAAAAACTATTTAATTGTCGGTAAAAATAGAATTTATAACTTAAAAAGCTTGATAAATTTTTCCGAAAATAAACGTATGGAATACGTTTTCCGGCAAAATTTAGACATATGAAATGCTTTTTTCAGCTGTCGGCTACACAAGATATGCCTTTGGCATAGCTTGCCGCCACGTAAAATAAGCCGTCACTTGCTTACGGCGTCCCCGAAAGGGGTATTTGGAGTGAGCGTGCCTTTCTTAAAAACGAGTGGAAACACGTTTTTAAGCATCAACTAAATAGCCAATAGCTTTAAAACGCAGAACGTGAAAAAGTCAAACTACACACTATGTAAACACAAATACGCAGTTTGACTTTTTCACAGACAATGCAGATTACTGTTTTTCAACAGCCCGCAAAGACCTTTTTGCTCTGTTCACTTAACAGAAATAGAGCAAACAATGTTATTTTATCAGCTCTTTCAGCATGTTCCTATGCTTCCACAACACCTTGTTCTTTTTGTGCGTTGCGCCTGCACGCATCCATACGATTATCAGCTACTTCCAAAATAGTTGGCATGCTTTGCGCATCTTGCGGATAATGCCCAAAACCGATGCTGGTAGTAATTTCAATCTTTGTATTATCAATATGGAATATTTTGCATGACACCCCTTCAATACGTTTTATAATACTCTGTACTGTGGCCTCTGTAATAAAATGCGGCACAATAAGGACAAAGGTCTCGTGGCCTGTACGCGCTATGATGGTGTCTTTTGTAAAATTATTACGCAAACGCTCAACAAAAGCCGTGAGCAATTTATTCCCTACTTCACTACCTAAGCTGTCATTGATGGAAGCAAAGTCATTGATGCCTAAATAAAATAATGTGAAGGCACTGCAACGGCTTTGCTCCGGCTTATCAAGAAATTCATCAATTATTTTCTTATTATAGGCCTTAGTTAAAGGATCCACATAGGCCATTTCTCTGGCAAGAATTTGTTTTTGCTCATATCTATACACAAAATAGTATACTAAGGTGGAAAAGGCCGTGCAAAAGCCAAAAAGAATAATAGCCAGTTGCAAGGCTTCTCTATTTTGCGCAGCATCAGCTATACGCAAAGTCCATGTTTGTTCACCCATGGAAAAATCAAGGGCACTGCCGGCGCTTTCGGAAAAATGCTCGCTTTTTAACACGCTAACATTTTTATTATTATACTGGGTTGAAAGGCCATATGCATAACCAACCGTTTGTAATTGTTTCATCCCCACAGTGTCTGCAAAGAGCTTTTGTGCATTAAGCCCCACTGAAATAAAACCCCAAAAATTGCGCTTTCCGTGTACTGTTTCATACACTGGACGCCGAGCCACTATGGTTTCTATATTACCATTAATATAAGGGCCTGTAAGCACAGTTTTTCCGGTATTTTTCGCATGCAATGCGGCCTCTTTGCTGTCTTTTTCCTCAAAAATATTCATTCCCAAAGCCCACTCAAATATATTTTGAGGATACACATAGGTAACAACACCTTGAGGCTGATAAGAAACAAAGGTAAAATGACTTGGTCTATACACCATTCTTGCAATATCTGTAAAACGCTCTTCTGTGAGCTCTCCTTGCAAAAGCGTAAAAACATTTTGTAAAACATGCCCATCATGTATCAAATCTGATGTGGTGCTTTGAATACGCTCAGCATATGCTGTCAAAAGCTCCTGCTCTTTTTCATGTACATCTTTGTAAAAACCTTGCACCTGAACATAGGTAAAAAGAGCGCTACAACACAGCATAATCACATACAAAGCTCTAGAATAACACATATAAACCCCTAATAAAATATATTTACACTTTTCTTCAATGAAAAATTAATTTTGACATTGATAATAATAGTAAAATTCAAAGTCAAGCTAATGTTTTGATTTTATACCTTTTAGCGACAAGCACTCTGAAAAGCAGTAAATCTATACGTGTAATATCAATGGTATACCATAAGCTTTTGAAAAATCACTCTGCTTTGAGAGCTTCTTTTGGCAGCAAGAAATAGGCACAAGATGAGTATGTATGAATCCACCCAGCCTATTACGCTTTATGGAATAGGCATTATGTGGTGCAATGCAAAAATGGTATCAAGCTGTAATACAAGGGCGCGATAAGCGTATTGCGGGTACGCGCTCATAGAGCACATATATATGCTCTATGAGCGCGTCATGAAGAATATAAAGAAAAATTTCTTAATTTACGGGTAAGTGTATACAAGCATCAACGTTTATAAGCTTCCGCCTACGCCACCGCCCACGATGATTTGTCCCTTGGCTTGCACGTCCACCTCTCGGCCAGCACAAGCCATCATGCCAATACAAAGCACGACGCCAAGAACAAGATACACGAATTTAGACACTGCCTGCTTCCTTGCAGCCTGTAAGTTTAGCTTCTTGACGTACAGCTAATTCTTGCACCATGCGCGAACCAGCAGGCACATCTTGCGTCACCCACACATTACCGCCAATGATAGAACCTTTACCTATGGTAACACGCCCCAAAATGGTGGCACCGGCATACACGGTCACATCATCTTCCAGCATAGGATGGCGCGCTATCCCTTTGGTAAGAGTGCCATCGCTTTCCTTGGGAAAAGATAAAGCGCCCAGGGTGACACCTTGATATAAACGACAATGACGTCCAATAATACATGTTTCGCCTATAACAACGCCTGTGCCATGGTCTATGAAAAAGTCTTCTCCAATGGTGGCACCGGGGTGAATATCAATACCCGTACGTGAATGCGCCATTTCAGAAATTATACGTGGAATCACCGGCACACCCAATTTATATAATTCATGGGCAATGCGATGATGCGTCATGGCCAACATGGAAGGGTAACAAAAAATAGTTTCACCGGCACTGGTGGCTGCAGGGTCGCCTTCATAGGCTGCTTTGGCATCTGATGCTAACACACGGCGAATTTCCGGTAATTTTTGCATAAAGGCCATGGCTGCTTCTTTAGCGCCATGCTTGCAAAACTTACAAGCACTATCGTTACCTGCGCAAGCAAAACACGCACCGCTACGAATTTGCTCAGCCAAAATATGATAGGTAGAATCTAAATTTGCCGCCAAATGATAGCGCAATGAATCCAAACGCACCTGTGATGTACCAAAAAAGCCCGGAAAAAGTATAGCCTGCAAACGCTGTATAAATTCTTGCAAACGCTCAATACAAGGCATGGGCGCATTATGAGCCGGCTTATGCCATACAGAAGCCAAAGATTCTTGCGTACAAAGAGCATTCACCACATTATCTAAAGGTGAAACATGTAAAGCCACCAATTCTTTAACGTCCATATCTACCTCAAAATTCTTTATGCGTATATCCGGAAAATACCATTACATGCGCCTTGATACTGTACAAAAGACAAGCACTTCGCGCGCACTTTTACGTTGCTATACTCTCTAATTCCATATTTCATAATACAAGGGCGGTAAGGCATACACACCTTACCGCCCACAAATCTACAAATATTTTGCTACCAAATCACCCATTTCAGAGCATGTGGTAGGCATTTTACCTTCTTCCATAATATCGCCTGTGCGATGCCCCAACTGCAAAACCTTACGCACTGCGGCTTCCACAGCATCGGCTTCAGTGGCGGCGTCAAAAGAAAGGCGTAGCATCATGGCTGCGGATAAAATAGTTGCCAATGGATTAGCAATGTTTTGTCCGGCAATATCCGGCGCAGAACCATGGCTAGGTTCAAAAAGTCCGGGCCCGTCAGAACCAAAAGATGCCGAAGGAAGCATACCTAAGGAACCTGTAATAACAGCAGATTCATCAGATAAAATATCCCCAAAAATATTACCGGTAACAATAACATCAAATTGGGAAGGGTCACGCACCAATTGCATGGCGGCATTGTCAACATACATATGCGAAAGTTCCACAGCAGGATATTCCTTATGTACTTCTTCCACCACATCGCGCCAAAGCTGCGATGTTTCCAGCACATTGGCTTTATCCACAGAGCATACTTTAGAATTACGCTTAGCCGCCGTTTGGAAAGCCACATGAGCTATGCGACGAATTTCTTCTTCATCATAAATCATGGTGTTAAAACCCACACGTTTACCGTCACGCTCTTCAATGGCACGCGGCTCACCAAAGTAAATATCACCAGTAAGCTCACGAATAACAATAAGGTCTAAGCCTTTGGCAGCAATATCAGCGCGCAAAAGGCAGGCGCCGGCTAGTTCAGGAAAAAGCGTGGCTGGACGCAAGTTTGCAAAAAGTCCCAATCCTTTACGTATGGCTAAAAGACCTTTTTCGGGGCGAATGCTTTTATCAATTTTATCCCACTTAGGGCCGCCCACAGCGCCTAAGAATACCGCATCGGCCTTACGGCAAGACTCTAAAGTACTTTCAGGTAAGGGAACGCCCTGCGCGTCAATGGCTGCGCCGCCAATATTGGCGTATTCATAGGTAAATTCATGGCCAAATTTTTCAGCCACAGCGTCTAACACTTTTTTAGCCTCGGCCACAATCTCCGGCCCAATACCATCACCGGGCAATACGCAAATATGCTTTTTCATAATGTTTCCTGTTTTATTTTATTTTTATTTTATTTTATTTTTATTTTTGGTTTAGCTTTATTTTTAGCTTTTTATGTGGGGGGGGGGGGGGCGAAGTATATTAAAAAATATAATTTAAAAAAAAACACCACACCCCCCCAAAAAAAAAAAAAAAA
>CAYJNA010000081.1:0-11163 GCA_964371225.1 uncultured Desulfovibrionaceae bacterium | reverse complement strand
TCCGGAGTCAAAGGCCGTGTGTTCGATTCACGCCGGGCGCGCCATTAAATTCCCCCAATTTTTTGTAATTTCCCTTAAATATAAAAAGTTCGCCAAAAATACAAAACTTCCCATGTGCAATAAAGGGTGGCAATCAATAATACGTATGCTTTGCAGCAGTAAAAGTATGAAAGATTAGAAAGATACTGTGTTGCCAAGGGAGAAGGTTTACGCTTTTGCGTCTGCTTTTGTCATATTTATGACACAGTAAAAAGGGTAATTGACATCTAAAAGGACTTTTTCCGTCACAATTCTTATGTAGTTTGTGCCTTCAAATTTATTTAAGAAGGTACTTCATGATTGCAAAGCTTAAACAAAGCTCTTTTGCCTTATGGCTTCTCTTTCCAAGCCTCGTCTTTCTATTTGCTTTTACTTATCTACCCTTTGGCGTGGCCTTTGTGGATTCGCTGTATGATTCGCGCATGGCCAGTGACGGTGCGCAATTTGTGCTTTTTGAAAATTACGCTCGTCTTTTTGCCGACAGTACATTTTATAAGGCTTTATTCAATAATATAGTACTTATATTGTTGACGGTTATTCCAAGTATCGCTTTAGCGCTTTTGTTGGCGCTGGGCCTTCAAGCCAATACCCGCACCAACCGCATTTTGCGCACCATTTTCTTCATGCCCACCACTGTGCCCTTGGTGGCGGCGGCGGCCTTGTGGATTTTCATATTCTTGCCGGGCATTGGTCTTATTGATTACTACCTCACCCGTTTTTTAGATATGAATTCGCACAACTTTTTGGGCAATAGTCAAACGGCGCTCATGGCCCTGGCTGTGCTCACCGTGTGGAAGTTTGCCGGGTATTATATGATTTTCTTCATTGCTGGTTTACAGGCCATTTCAGAATCTACGCTGGAAGCCGCTCGCCTCGAAGGTGCCAACGCGTTTCAAGCTTTTTATTATGTAACCTTGCCCCTTTTGCGCCCCACCATCAGCTTTGTGGCCACCATTGCCACCATCTACGCCGTGACGCAGGTGGACCATATTATGCTCATGACCAAGGGCGGCCCTGATAATTCTACTAATATTTTACTTTATTACATATTCACTACGGCGCAAGACAGCTTTGACCTTGGTAAAGCCTCGGCGGCTACTGTGGTCACTTTGTTGGGTCTTTTGGTTACCACACGCCTTACCATGAATGTACTTGAAAAAGGAGCCCATTATGAGCAATAGCAGCCTTACTGATAACAGCGTGCGTTATACACAAGGCGCACCTTCTGCATCTTCTGGGGCGGAAAAGAATTTTTATGCTTTCATCCCCAAAAGCCTTGTGAAAAATACTTCTGAAGTACGCACCTTACCCACTGTTATGTTGTGCCTTGGTATTATTTGGTTCTTGCCCATTGTTTGGATGATAACAGCGGCCTTGCAAACCTCTTTGCCGCAGTTGGCTGTACTCATACCCAATCGCTTGCCAGAGCTTACCAAATTTATGGACGCTCTTAACTTTGCCGATTGGCCCACTTTGTACGCCAATACCGCCATCTTCACCTTGGGTACCTTGGCTGTGCAATTGGTCACCATTACCTTGGCGGGCTATGCCTTTGCTTATGTGGATTTCCCTGCCAAAAAGCTCTTTTTTACGCTTTTCTTGGTGCAATTGCTTGTGGTGCCCACGGTGCTCATTGTGCCCAATATGCTCACTTTGCGTAAATTGGGGCTTCTGGACAGCTTGGTGGGGCTCATGATGCCGTACTTTGCTTCGGCCTTCGGCACTTTTCTTATGCGTCAAGCCTTTAAGAGCATACCCAAGGAATATATGGAAGCAGCCACCATGGACGGCGCCACGTGGTTTCAAACCTTGCGCTTTATCCTTATTCCCATGGTGCGCCCCTCACTTATTGCTTTCAGTATTGTGAGTATTACTTCCCACTGGAATGAATTTCTCTGGCCACTCATGGTTATCAATTCGCTGGATAATCAAGTGCTCACCATAGGCTTTGCCTCCTTTGCCAAGGGTGCAGAAGCCGGCGCCGACTGGGGCCTTGTGGCCGCTGGAGCCTTGCTTATCTGCGCGCCCATTTTGGCCTTGTATTTGGTATTCCAAAAAACCTTTATTAATAGCTTCAGCTTCGGCGATTTAAAGTAAGAGGACAGTATGCGTTTTGTTCAAATTTCAGATTTGCACATAGTGGCAAGTGGCGAAAAACTCTATAATTTTTTGGATTCTTCTGCGTATTGCGCACAGGCCATTGCCCAAATCAATGCCATACCGCAATTAGATTTTGTGCTCATTACTGGTGATACTGTAAATAATGGCGGCCCTGCTCAGTATGACATGCTGGAAAAGGTATTGGCCGGCTTGCAAGTGCCTGCCTATGTGATTCCCGGTAATCACGACAACCCTGCGCTTTTGCGAGAAATGGCAGGGGGCAAATATCACCGTGCCACAGGCAAGCATATGGACTATGTCATTGAAGACTATGAGTTACGTATCATCATGCTGGATACTACCAAGGCAGGGCAATTGCATGGCTGGTTGGAAGAAGACCAGCTGGACTGGCTGGACGCCACGCTCAATGAAGACACGCGTCCCACACTTATTTGCTTACACCACCCTCCTTGTAAAGTGGGTAATGCGCATATGGATACCATTTACCTTTTCAATGGGGCGGATTTCATTGAGCGCATACAAAAGCACAAGCATATTGTTTCGGTGGCTTGTGGGCATACGCACAGAAGTATTTTCTTCCACAGAAGCGGCATACCATTTTTGACGGCGCCAAGTCTCACCTGCGCCATTGAAACCAATATCTTGGATGATCGTGGTTTCTTCTCACCGCATAGCAGTAAGTATCTTTTGCATACTTATGATGCGGAAAATGGCCTCATCAGCTTTGAAGAAGATGCCTTAGAAGGCCTGCGTTACTCCTTTGCTCATATTAATAAACAACAATATTGAGACCTCTGCGCAATTCACTTGCGTTGGGTCTCATAGAGCATTGACTTTAGGCAATGCGACCAAAAATCAAGAATAGGCGCAATTCACTTGCGCCGTTAAATGATTGATTTTTGTGCCTCTACCTCTGCACAATAATTTTTTGTAGGGCACAATTTTCAAAATTATATGTGAAACTTTATAAAGAAATGATTGTGCAGATATTTCATAATAGGATATATTCATGCAAACCACATCCGGTGTACAATTTACAGATATTAATAAATCTTATGGTGCCACCAAGGTGCTGAATGACATCAACCTTACTGTAAAGGAAGGGGAATTTGCCGTGCTGGTGGGCCCTTCCGGCAGTGGCAAGAGCACGCTTTTACGCAGTCTTGCAGGGCTTGAAAGCATAGACACAGGCCGCATTACCATTGGCTCCAAGGACGTGACCCATCTGGCCCCCAAGGACAGAGACGTGGCCATGGTTTTTCAAAATTATGCCTTGTATCCTCATATGAGCATTGCTCAAAATATTACCTTTGGCATGACCATACGCAAAGAAAGCAAAGAAGCTCAAGCCAAGGCTTTGGAATTTGTGGCTAAAATGTTGCGTCTTGAAGGCTTACTCCACAGAAAACCGCGCGAACTTTCTGGCGGTCAGCGCCAGCGCGTGGCCATGGCTCGCGCCATTGTGCGTAATCCCAAAGTATTCTTAATGGATGAACCGCTCTCTAATCTCGACGCCAAATTACGCAATGAAGTGCGCGGCGCCATCATTGAGCAGCAACGTAAGCTTGGGGTGACCACCTTGTACGTGACCCACGACCAAGTGGAAGCCATGACCATGGCCCACAGGGTGGTGGTGCTTTTGGATGGCAAGATTCAGCAAGTGGGCTCGCCCGAAGAATTATATCACACTCCAGCCAATGCCTTTGTTGCCAACTTTATTGGTAATCCTGGTATGAATATTTTAAGCGCCGTATATACGGGCGAGGGGCTTTCTTGCGGTAAGAGTGAGGCTTTCGCTCTGGATAGTACTCACAGCATTCATGCGGGTATGCAAAGACATGCGCAAGCTTGCGGCGTTAGTTTTCACCTTGGTGTACGCCCAGAAAGCATTGCTTTGGCTCCCAAGCAAACAAGGGATATGGCTTTAAAAGCTTGCGTATGTGGCCGCGAAATGCTGGGCGCAAGCTATGAATTGCATGCGCGCCTTGCCAGTGATGAGGTGCTCACCTTCACCGTGCCTTCCACCGTGGCTGTGCCTGCTCTTAATGAGCAAGTGCAGCTGTATATTTCCCCCATGGCCATCCATGGTTTTGCACAAGAAAGCGGCGCCGCTGTTTTCCATGCCAATCCCCAATAACAAAATGCAGAAAATCTGCTTTTGATAGTAAACAAAACATCTTAACGAGGACATTATGCGTTTGAAATCTCTTTTACTCTCCCTGTGTTGTGTGCTTATGGTAAGCACCTCTGCCCTTGCTAAAACCGAAATTGACTTCATGTTCCCTGTGCACCTACAGGGTAAAGTGGCTCAAGAAGTTATGCGTATTACTAAGGAATTCAATGCGTCTCAAAAAGACATTGAAGTGACTGCCATCTTCACCGGTGACTATGACAGCACTCGCATGAAAGCTTCTGCCGCGCAAAAGGCCGGTAAGGCTCCTAGTGTGGTTATCACCGCCGCCAATAACGTTAGCGATTTGGTGATTACCGATTCCATCATTCCCATGAAGGAAGTGTTGGCCACCGTAGATTTGGATGCCGATACCTATTTGGACGAATTTTGGCCCGCTTTGCATATCAATGCTGTTATTAATGATGCTGTTTATGCCATTCCTTACCAAAACTCCACGCCCGTGTTGTATTACAACAAGACCATGTTTGAAAAGGCCGGATTAGAAGTGCCTCAAACGTGGGCAGACGTGGTAGCCGCCGGTAAAAAACTCACCAACGCTGAGGAAAATACCTGGGGTATCATGATGCCCACCACCAATAATGACTATTGTGGCTGGATTTTATCTTCTTTGACCTTTGCCAATGGTGGTAATTTCTACAATGCCGAATACCCCGGTGAAGTGTATTATGACTCTGCCAGCACCATCGGCGCCTTGGAATTTTGGAAAAATCTTGTGTTTAAGCATAAAATCATGCCCAAAGGCGTACTGGATGCCAATGGTATTTCCACAGCTTTCTTTGAGCAAAAGCTCGGCATGGCTTTCTTAAGCACCGGTGCGCTTACCTTTATGCGTGAAAATTCTAAAGATTTTGAGCTTGGCGTGGCCTTTATGCCCAAAAATGTACGTCGCGGCGTGGCCATTGGCGGCGCTTCCTTGGTGGTATACCGCGGCATTAGCGAAGAGCAAAAGAAAGCCGCCGCTACCTTTATTACCTATCTTATGCAGCCAGAAAGAGCCGGCGCTTGGAGCCGTTTCACAGGGTACTTCTCCCCGCGTATTAAGGCGTATGACCTTCCTGAAATGCAGGAGTTTTTAAAGCAAAACCCCACAGCCAAAGTGGGCGTGGACCAACTCAAGTACGCTCGCGGTTGGTTCAATATGTATGATACCATTCCTGTGCGTCGCGCTTTGGAAAATCGCGTACAACGCATGGTGAACGAAGAAAGCTATGATGCCAGAACCTGCGCCGTGGAAGCGCAAAAAGAAGCCAATGAGCTCTTGCTTCCTTATCAAAAGAAAACCTCGCTTATGGTTCCCTAGTGTTCTATAAAAAAATGTGATATAAGGGCTTATCTTTTGAGGTAAGCCCTTTTTTTGACATGCACCTATGCGTGTCAAAATATTTTGAGTTGCAAAAAATGAAAAAAATGCGTCTCAAAGTTTTTTGTGTTGCACAGGTGCATGTCAAAAGATAAAAAAATCTTCTCCGTGTTAGCAATGGTGTTATCACGCTAAAAAACACCCTTCAGTTCAAATAGTTTTTCTGGCTTGTAAAAAAGTCAATTCTTGTTTATTGTATGTGGTGACAATCCATGCACAAGTGATGCTTTAAACAAGCATCACTTTAAAACTCGTAGAAAGTTTTTGCCGACCCTTACAAAAGATAATTTTTATAAAAAGTATTTTTTTGTGTTGACAATGGTTGTGACTTCTTATAGAACATTCTTCGCGGGCAGTTAGCTCAGCTGGTAGAGCGCCGCCCTTACAAGGCGGATGTCGGGGGTTCGATCCCCTCACTGCCCACCAGCAAACAAAGTAAGCGATTATGAGAAATCATAATCGCTTTTTTGCATGTATACATAAAGCTTCTTCCTCAGTCTGAATAAGGCAAAGTGGCATAAAAAAAGGGAGGACAGCCGTGTACACGCTTCTCCTCCCCATGCATAGCATTATGTTATTACAGTTTATTTTTCTCTAAAAGCTCTTTGTTGTGTTTTTAGCAAGGGTTTGAGTAAATAGTCTAGAATGGATTTCTTTCCTGTAAGCACGTCTACTTCTGCTTGCATGCCGGCTATGATGGGCAATTTTTCTCCATCATGTTCTAAGTGAGCATTTTCAGTACGCACCTTAACTTGATAATAGGTAAACCCTTGCGGATCTTTTAATGTATCTGCGCTAATATGTTCCACCGTGGCTTCCATGCCTCCGTAGACGGAAAAGTCATAGGCCGTGATACGTACTCTGGCCTTTTGCCCAGGATATAGAAAAGCTATGTCTGCAGGGCTAAAACGTGCTTCAATGATGAGAGAATCATCCAGAGGGACGATTTCCATGACGGTGGCACCGGGAGCCACAACGCCACCCACAGTGGTGATAAGAATACTTTTGATAATGCCCTTCACAGGTGAACGCATTTCTGTACGGCTCACTTTATCGCCGCCGGCAGTGAGCAATTCTTGCAAAGAGTGCAATTGCACTTGTGACTCATTGAGTTGCTGGCGATAGGTTGACGCTAGCTCTGCTTGGCGTAAGCGTACTCTTTCATCTGCTTCTTTGGCGGCCGTTTCTACACGGGGGATGGAGTGTTCTAATCTGGCTATCTCTGCTTTAAGGGTTTGTAACCTTTGTTCTATGTCTAAGAATTGCAACTCAGAATACGCTTTTGCTTTCAAAGCTGGCAAGGCCAAATTCCGCTGCTTTTCCACAAGTGCAAAGCTAGCTAAGGCTTGCTCTTTAGCTTCTTTTAATTCTGCCACTTCACGATGTGTGGTTTCGGCGCGTAGTGTCAGCACCTCTAACTCTGCCGTATTTTGTGCGTTGGCAGCTCGTAGCAGTTCATTTTGTCTCTTGACAAGGGAGGGATCCTGCAAGACTTTTTCAGGGTATTGCGGCTCATTTTTGTTAATGAGCGCGTCTAAGCGAGCGATGTTGGCTTCATATTCCAAACTGCGCATGAGAGCTTCACGGTATTGGCTTCCGGCACTTTCATTTTCAATGCGCATGACTATGGCATTTTTTTCTACAATTTGCCCTTCGCGCACCAGTACATCTTGCACTATGCCGCCCTCAAGGTTTTGAATAAGCTGGGTTCGCTGTGAGGGCACCACTTGCCCTAGGCCACGAGCCATTTGGTCTATTTCAGCCCATGCAGCCCACAATAGCAATGTTACAAGCGCAAGGGCGCTGAACCACACAAGACGTGCGGCGCCTATGGGCATGTCTTTTTCTACTTTGTCAGGGGTAAAGGTGCCCCAAACAAAATTGTTTAACCACATGGGGATGAGCGGCTTTGGCGGTGCTTTGGATATGTCTTTTGCCTTGGACAGTTTTTCGTCAGCCACTTCTGAAGCGGGCACCTTGGCCACAGGCACTTGGGCTATGGGCGTGCCTGTGCTTGCAGGGGGGGCAGAGGAAGCCGCAGTAGAGTTACTACTTTGCGAAGTGGTATTGGGCTTAACCTGAGATGCATCTTGTGCTGAAGTAGCCTCAGAAGGCGTTGGTGTATTTTTTTTCATAATTTTTTCTGTGCTATGGCATCTTGTTGGGAGCCTTCCCAAATGATTTGACCTTTTTCCATGGCAAGTACACGTTGTACCAATTGCAACATGGGTGTCTTATGCGTGAAAATAAAAACAGTTTTTTGCTCCAAATACGGCGCTAGGCGCTGCACTAAACGTCTTTCGGCAGCAGGGTCCAATTGCGCTGTGGGCTCATCCAAAATAAGCGTGTGCGGATCCCCCAATAGGGCGCGCGCCAAGGCAATGCTTTGTGCTTGCCCGCCAGAAAGGCCGGTGCCTTGTTCTCCTAGAGGCATGTCTAAGCCTAAGGGGTGTTCGCCGGCAAAGTCCATGACGCCGGCTAAGGTGGCGGCTTTTAAGATGGCTTCCTCATCGCAAGGCTCGTCATAAGGCCAAGCCATGGCGATATTATGACGTAATGTACCGCTGAAAATACGTATTTCTTGAGGTAAAAAGCCCACTTTGGCGCGATAACTACGCATGGGGGTATGGCTCATATCCATGGTGCCTAGTAAAACACGCCCTTCTGTGGGGACATAAATACCTGCCAGTAAGCGGGCTAATGTGGACTTGCCTGAGCCTGACGCCCCCACAATGCCAAGTTTAGCCCCAGGGCCAATGCGCATGGAAATATTATGTACGGCTAAATTTTGCGTTTGTAAGGAGGGGTAAGAAAAGCCTACTTTTTCAAAAGTCATGGTTACAGGCTGTGCTTCGGTGGTGAGTAGGGTGGAAATGTCTGTGGTATCCTCGGCATCGGGCGAAAGAAAATTCTCAGTGGGCAGTTGCATAAGAGCGTCTAACTGCTTCACAGATAAAATTGTTTTGTGATAATTGGTAAAGATGGTCACAAGGCCATTCATGGGGCCGGCGCAACGGCCAAAAAGAATAACACAAGCAATGAGGCCGCCTGTGCTCATGAGCCCTTCTGAAATTTGATATACCCCCACAATGACTAAAAGCACTGTTAAAATCATATTAAAAAGCACAACTCCAAAGGTGCTTTTACTGGTGTACATGCGGGCGTGAATATGCGCATCGGCTGCCACTCCAACATGTTTTTCCCATTGTTGTAACAGCACTCTTTCCATGCGCGTGGCGCGAATGGTCTCTAAGCTTGCTACAATTTCTGTGAGAAAAGATTGTTTTATGGCATTGGTACGCATAACATTGATGGAATTTTGCGCTGAAGCTTTTTGCAAAATGAGCGAAAAGCCCACAAGGCAAGGGATAGCCAACAAAGGAATAATGGCAACACCTCCACCAAGGTAAAAAATGAGGGCAATAAAGAGTAAGACAAAGGGTAAGTCCGTCAAGGCGAGCAATGTGCCCGAGCCTAAAAACTCACGCACATATTCTAACTCACGCATACGGGCTAATATGGCGCCGGCAGAGCGTGTGTCTTGGTTTTTATACAGGGCGTCCAAGCGTACACCCATGAGGCGCTTTAAGAAAAGCGATTGTAATTTTACGTCGGCATTACGTCCGGCTAAATCTACAAATCGCATGCGGGCAATGCGTAAAAAAAAGTCTAAGGAAGCCGCAATAACCATACCTATGGCCAGTACCCACAAGCTTTCAAAGGCATTGTTGGGGACTATGCGGTCGTAGACGTTCATGACGAAAAGCGGCATGGATAAACCCAAAAGATTGACCACCACCGAGGCCACCAATACATGGCGATACAAAGGGGCATAACGAGAAATATATCTCCAAAACCAAGAATAGGATGTGCTCATAAATACCTTTATTGCGGTGCGTTAAGTGTGGTTCCGGAAAGGGCTTTTTGTGTATCAAGCGTGGTGGGCTTGAAAGACCAAGGGGTAAATGTGCTGGTGTCCTTTGTGCTTGTATCTACCAGTAAAGAATGCTGTGTGATGTTAAGCTCTTCCAAAAGTTCACCGGTGAGGGCTAACATGCGATATTGCCCTAATATAATATCAATTTTATGTATTACTTCTTCTGATGCGCTGAAAAAATATTCACTTTCAGCATCAAGAATAGAAATTAAATCTTTGAGACCCACTTTAAATTGCGCATCATAATTGGTTCTTGCCTCTTCTACTGACTGGGTAGACTTGGCGTAAAAGCGGCTTTGCTCCTGAGCGCTGATAATGGCTGTATGGGTAGCTATAATTTCTTCATTCACTTGATCCATGGCTTGGTGTAAAGTCGCTTGTAATTCGCGAACACGAGCGCGTTTTGCCTGTAAAGTAGCCACGTCGCGCCCGCCACTATAAATATCCCATTGTAGATTAAGCATGGCAGACCATGTTACTTGACGTGAATCGCCTCTATAACCTTGATCTACTAAACTGGGCCCAGCACTCAGGCTCACACGCGGGGAAAATTGTGATTTAGTTACGTCAATGTCTGCCACCGCAGCGCGAATATTAGCTAAATACGTTTGTAATAAAATGTTTTTATTAATACTGCTGTTTCGGGCTTCTTCAAGAGATGTTATAATACGCTTAGGCGGCGCAATGGCTTGTAAATTTTTCGGTGCCGGTTGCCCTGTTATGCGTGTATAGGAGGCCAAAGCTTGACGTAAACCCAGCTCATGCGCGCTTAGAGATGCTTTGGCACGTGCCAAACGCCCTTCCACCAAGTATACATCACCCTCACTGGAAATGCCTTGGCTTACAAGGGTGTTAAGTAGATTAAGTATGTGCTCATTTTCACGCACATTCCCTTGTGACAAACGCACAAGTTCTTTGCGGCGTAGCACATCAGCATGGGCGCTGATGGCTGAATAGGCAAGGCCATTGGCGCTGTCCATCAATTGCCATGCCTTGGCATTGAGCTCAGCCTCACGCATACGTACAAGAGCGGAGGTTTGCCCCCCTTGCCACAGGCTTTGATTCAACTGCATGCCGGTATTAAAAGTACCCACCAAATGGTCTTGCTCTAGAGTGGCACGGGTGCTGATGGTGCTTTGCTGCTGCATTCCCACTCCGGCCCATATGCCAATGGTGGGGTAGTAGCCGGCTTCTTCAGCACGTACATTATGTACGGATTGCTGGCGTGACTCTTGCGCCGCTTTTATGCTGGGGCTATAAGCAAAAGCAAGACGTAGGGTGTCTTCCATGCTTACGCTATGCGTATTTGCATGACTGCTTTGTAAGCCGAGGGGATGTGTGAACATGAAAAGTGATAAACTTACAAATGAAACAGCTAGGAGAAAAAAATTTTTCATGCGCATCAGAATCCGCCCTGTATGAGATAAGTATATATAACAGTAAATACTTCCATGTAAGTTTTTTTTTGTCAAGATAAACGTGTTATTATACACCTCTAAGTAGTTGATGCTT
>CAYJNA010000080.1:0-11429 GCA_964371225.1 uncultured Desulfovibrionaceae bacterium | reverse complement strand
CCAATACCTTTATTGATGGTTTTTATGTGGATAATGCCCTGCAATTACACTTTGGCAACGATATTGGAAAAGAGTACCTTAGAATGCCTCCCCAATAAAATTGTCTTTGTCTTTAGTCGACACTGGAAAACTACTTAAGGATCAGTAAAAATAAGATTTATAACTTAAAAAGCTTAATAAATTTGCCGGAAATAAACGTATGAAATACGTTTTCTGGCAAAATTTAGACATATGAAATGCTTTTTTCAGCTGTCGACTACACAAGACATGCCTCTGGCATGGCTTGCCGCCACGCAAAATAAGCCGTCACTTGCTTACGGCGTCCCCGAAAGGGGTATTTGGAGTGAGCGTGCCTTTCTTAAAACGAGTGGAAACACGTTTTTAAGCATCGACTTTAGTGGCCCTACTTTCAGGAAGTAGGGCTTTTTTTTGAGATGCAAGAAAAATGTATGCATGAAAATATTCTGTTTTGTTGAAAAAACATTTGCGTAAAGACTAGTGAATTGCTATTGTATCGTGATGTCTTTGAGTAATGGCGCGTTGTTGTTCTGATACTTGCCAACTCTTTTTGCCTTTCTTTGTATTTTTTTCTCCAAGTTGTTATACGTTTACTTATGAGCCTTTGATTTTTTGAAAGTTGAATGTGAAAAAATTAACATAAATTTTCATGATGAAATAAAGAAACAGTATGTAAATTTCACTGTCTACGAAAATGTAGATATGTAAAACGTTTTCTACCTAAAAGTACTTCATAGAAGTCTTTTAAGAAAATAGGAAAGAAAAAATTCTATTTTGTTTTTCTAAACTATTAAAATAAATAATAAAAAAAGAGAGAGGTCGACCTAAAATAGTCTCTATATTGACAAGGAAATTTGCCTAGTGTAGTGTTGAAACTTGTTAAATTTGTAACATACAGCGTGTTGCTGTTGAGTTTGTGAGGTGCTATGTTCAAAAAAGCTTTTTTAGCTTTCATGGATCACTTTGAAAGTTACATTTGTCAATTCTTATTGGTATTTTTCGTAATAACTATTTTTATGCAAATTATTTTGCGCTCTATCGACCAATCCTTACACTGGACTGAAGAAATTGCGCGCTTTGCCTTTATTTGGTTCATTCTCTTTGGCGCATCCTACGCCACACGGCTTTCCGCCTTAAATCGCGTCACCATGCAATTTAATAAATTTCCGCCCATTGTGGCCACCGTCTGTATTTTTATAGGAGACGTTTTGTGGCTTGGTTTTAGTTTAGTGATGGCATGGTATGGGTATGTCAGCGTCATAGACTTGGCAGAGTTTCCCTATTATACGGCTGCCTTGGACTGGAACTTAGCCTATGTATATCTCATCTTCCCCATAGCTTTTACTTTGATGGGCATACGTATCATACAGGTAAACTTTATTAAATTTGTCTTGCATCAAGAAATTGAAGATCCTGATCAAGCCGCCATTGAAGAAAGTAGACATGTGCTTGCCGATAAGGGAGAAGATGTATGATTGCTGAGATAACAACCACAGGCATTGCCCAAATTCTTTTTGTATCTTTTTCTGTGCTTTTACTTTTAGGCACCCCCATCATGGTGGCTCTTGGCATCTCGGCCATGTTAAGTTTTGTGGTGGCCGGCACAGATTTGAGCAATATGATTCAAATGGCCTTTTCCTCCATGACGTCTTTCCCGCTCATGGCTTTACCTTGCTTTGTACTGGCAGGGGCTCTTATGGAAAGCGCCGGTATGTCGCGGCGACTGGTGCATATAGCAGAAAATATCGTAGGCCCCATTCCCGGCGGCTTAGCCGTATCTACGGCTTTGTCTTGCGTGTTTTTTGGTGCCATTTCCGGTTCAGGGCCTGCCACCACAGCGGCGGTGGGTATGCTTATGATTCCTGCCATGACCAAACGCGGCTATGATGCTGGCTATGCGGCAGCAGCCACGGCCACAGCTGGCGGTGTGGGCATTGTTATTCCGCCCAGTATTCCCATGGTTATTTATGGGGTTTCCGGTCAGCAATCCATCACGAAAATGTTTATGGGCGGTATCATCCCCGGCATTCTTATTGCGCTTGGTTTAAGCCTTTTGCACATATATCTTTGCCGTAATTTGCAAACCACCGGCGCCATACAATGGTCTGCTTCCAGTCTTAAGCATTCACTGAAAGATGGTTTTTGGTCTGCCATGGCTCCGGTTATTATTCTGGGCGGCATTTATGCCGGTTGGTTTACCCCCACCGAAGCTGCCGTAGTGGCAATTTTTTATACAATTTTTGTGGGCATTTTTATTCATAAAGAACTTGAGTTTAAAAGCTTTATGAATTGCCTTAAAACCACCTCGTGGCTTACAGGGCGCGTGCTTGTGTTGGTATTTACCGCCTATGCTTTTGGGCGTATTCTTACCGAATATCGTATTCCTGCGGAAATTGCCGCTTGGATTTTAAACTTTACTGACAATGTGTCTGTGGTATGGGCATTTGTTATTGTGCTTTTGCTCTTCCTTGGCATGTTCATGGAAACCTTGGCGCTCATCTTATTGGTGACGCCAGTGCTTTTACCTGTTATGATGGCCTATGGGGTAGATCCCATTCACTTTGGTGTTATTCTTGTGTGTTGCTGCGGGGTGGGTTTTTCCAGTCCACCTTTGGGGGAAAACTTGTTCATTGCTTCAGGTATTTCCAAAGTCAGCCTAGAAGAATTAGCCATAAAGGCCTTGCCCATGATGGCAGTAAATATATTTGTTATTGTGCTTTTGGTTGTTTTCCCAAGCTTGGTGATGTGGCTTCCTAATTTGGTCAAGCTCAGCCCAGGCGGATAGTTTGTAGTTTTTGTGCTTAGTGGTTTATGCCTTATATATTGCTTGTGGCAGATATAAGGTAAAAAATAGAAGTAGCTTCTACAAAAAGGAGAGAATATGAAGCGTTTATCTTTACTTGTGTTGGCCCTTTCCCTGTTCTGCTTTGGAGCTGTTTCTGAAGCATACGCTGCTAAAGTGCTGAAGGTGGCCGTGGGTGACCCTGAAGATTCTGAACAGGGCTATGCCGCCAAAGCTTTTAAAAAGTATGTGGAAGAAAATGGTAAAGGCAAATACGAAGTGCAATTGTTTTTTGCAGGCGCCCTTGGTGATGAAACTGAAACCATTCACAATGTGCGCGCTGGTACTTTAGATTTTTGTGTGGTGGGTATTGCTAACTTAGTTCCTTTTGCAAAACAATTGGGCGTACTTACCTTACCTTATCTTTTTGATGACTTAGAGCAAGTGCGTACTGCCACCAATGGCCCAGCCTCCGATCTTATGAACGAATATGCCACCAAGGCTGGTTTCCGTGTACTCACTTGGACATATACCGACTTCCGTTATATTTCTAACTCCGTACGTCCTATTAAAAAAATGGAAGACATTAAAGGTCTTAAGTTCCGTGTACCACAAAGTGCCGTACTTCTTTCCTCCTACAAAGCCTTTGGCGGTAGCCCTGTGCCCATCGCATGGTCTGAAACCTTCACTTCCTTACAACAAGGTGTTGTAGATGGTCAGTGCTATGGTTACATAGGCTTTAAAGCTATGAAGTTCCAAGAAGCAAACCAAAAGTATATTACTGAGGTCCACTATACCTATCAATTACAACCTCTTATTGTTTCTGAACGCGTGTTTAGAAAGATGAGCAAAGAAGATCAAGCCCTTATCGTTGCCGGCGGTAAAGCAGCTCAAGACGCTGTGTATACATACCAAGTGGAAGAAGGCGGCAAAGTGAAAGCTGAACTCATTAAAATGGGTGTACAAATTGACCAATTAGAAGATGAAGATAAGTGGAAAAAAGCCGCCATGGAAATTGTTTGGCCTGAAATGGCAGAATTTGTGGGCGGTAAAGACGCTGTAAATGCTTTCTTAAAAGCAGCTGGTAAGCCTGAGTGGAAATAAGTTTTTCCTGATATAAACATCAGCGTGATTTTATAGATGTGCCTTGTTTTGCAGGGCACATCTTTTTTTGTGTTGCGGTGTATGCTGAGGTGCAAGCATAAAAAAACGGGATAGACTTTAAGCATAAAGTCTATCCCGCATAAATTTTAGGATATAAGGCAGTTCTAATGTGCTTTTTTCTTTTGCATATGGTCGCGCAAGTAAATGGCAAAGATATTCATGCCAAGAACAAGTAAAATGAGAACAAGGGCTGTGCCGTATTGTAAAGGACGTGTTTTTTCAATTTCAGTTCCGGCTGTGGCAAGTACATACATATGATAAGGCAAGGCCATAACAGAGCTAAAAACTGAGTCAGGATCCTTTGGTGTATAGAATACAGCGGCGGTAAACATGATGGCGGCTGTTTCACCGGCGGCGCGGGATAAACCTAAGATAGCACCGGTGAGCATACCGGGGGTGGCGGCAGGCAATACCACGCGCGCTATAGTTTGCCACTTGGTGGCACCAAGGCCAAAGGAAGCCTCACGATAGGTATCAGGCACGGTGCGTAGGGCTTCTTCCGCTGTACCAATGATTACAGGCAAAGTGAGCACGGCCAAGGTAAGTATACCGGCCAAAAGGCTTACGCCCATGCCAAGAAAGGTTACAAAGAAAGCCAGACCAAAAAGCCCAAAAACCACCGAAGGCACGCCGGCAAGGTTATTCACACCGAGGCGAATATAGCGCGCAAAGGCTGTGCGTCCGGCGTATTCGTGCAAGTAAATGGCTGAGGCTACTCCCAAGGGGAAGGAAATAAGCAACGCGCCTACGGATAATAAAAAGGTGCCGAGAATACAAGGCCAAATGCCTCCTTCGGTCATCATTTTACGTGGTGCTTCCGTGAGAAATTCCCAAGAAAGAGCCGGGATGCCTTGAATGGCAAGGAAGGCGCACACTATAACTAAAGCAGACACGTTAATGATAGCTGCAAGGCGTAGTACGCCAAACATAAGGCGCTCACGCGTCATGCGTGAAGATGATGAAGCAGTAAATCTCATGTGTCCCCCTACAAGCTGGAAGAGCCCACTTGCTTGTGTTTTTCGGCAATGTGCTGGGCTATCATGTTAAAAGCTAAAGTAAATAAGAAGAGCACCATACCAATGGCAAAAAGGGCGTAGTAATGATCGCCTCTATAAGGGGCTTCAGCCATTTCTGCGGCAATGGAAGCCGGCATGGGGCGTACGGGGTCAAAAATAGAAGTAGGAATCATGCCTGCACCGCCGGCTACCATGAGTACTACCATGGTTTCGCCAATGGCGCGCGACATACCAAGCATAACAGCTGTTCCTATGCCGGATAAAGCCGCAGGAACCACCACCTTTACTGTGGTTTCCCAGCGTGTGGCGCCAAGAGCTAGTGAAGCTTCACGCAAGGGGCGCGGTACGGCAAAAAGAGCATCTTCTGCCACGGAGCAAATGGTGGGAACAGACATAAAGGCAAGCATAAGACTGGCGTTTAAGATGTTAAGACCTGTGTAAGCGCCAAGGTAATCTTGTAGGATGGGTGCCACCACTACCATACCGAAAAATCCTATAACTACAGAAGGTAAAGCCGCCAAAAGCTCTACAAAGGGCTTTACAATGCGGCGTACATTGGTAGAAGCAATTTCGGTGAGATAGGCTGCTGTCATAACCCCTAAGGGGACAGCAATAAAGGAAGCAAGAAGGGTAACGGCAAGGGAGCCCACGAGCAATGGGAAAATACCAAAGTCTGCGGGGTCAGAAGTGGGGTACCAGTATTCTCCAAAAAGAAAATCGGTTACGGATACAACACCAAAGATGGGTAAACCTTCAGAGAAGAGGAAAATCATAATCCCTAGTAAGGATACTAAGGAAAATGTTGCCGCACCAGCCAACGAAAAATTAATAATTTTTTCTTTCATGCATTATGCCTCATACGCAAAAGCCTCTCTTGAGTTGTACACTCAAGAGAGGAAACATTTGCTTGATAAAAACTACTTGCTTAAAGGAATGAAGCCCACTTCTTTTACGAGCTTTTGGCCTTCAGCGCCTAAAGCGTAATCAATAAACTTCTTGGTTTCGCCTTGGGCTTCACCGTTGGTGAAGAGATAAAGGTCACGAGCAATGGGCCATTTGCCGGAAAGAGCATTTTCAGGGGTGGCTTCAAAACCGTCTACGCTAAGAACTTTGGTGGAAGCGTCCACATAACCATAGCCAATATAGCCAATGGCATTGGGGTTTTTAGCTACAGCTTGTACCACAGCACCGCTAGAAGCTTGTAATAAAGCAGAAGGAGCTACACGATCTTTGCCAAGAATTTTTTCTTGCCATGTTTCATACGTGCCGGAAGAAGTATCACGAGAAATAACTACAATGCGCTCGTCTGGGCCGCCAAGTTCTTCCCAATTTTTAATTTTACCACTGTAAATACCTTTGAGTTGCTCTACGGTAAGATTGGTAAGTTTGTTGCTGGGGTGTACTACAGGTACAAGGGCGTCAATGGCAACCACATAGCGCTTGGGGGAAATGTTTTTAGATTCGGCAAGCTTTATTTCTTTGGGGGAAATATCACGGGAAGCCATGGCAATGGTGCAAAGATTGTCAATAAGGGCTTTGATACCGTTACCAGAACCGCCACCAGAAATGGAGATAGAAACTTCTTTATTGGCATCCATGTAAGCTTCAGCTGTTTTTTGAATAACAGGAAGCACTGTGGTGGAACCGTTAATAACAATTTCATCTTTCGCCTGCACAGGGGCGGCAAGACCTAAAGCTAACAAAGCTGCAAATACTACGCGAGATAATTTCATTGTGAACTCCTAAAATTTTTGTTTAAGCGGCGCATTTCGTAGCGCCAAGAAGGGTATCGTTTTTTTATGTTACAAACATATGACAAAAGCTGAAAAGAATTGTTACAGTGTGGTGTTGTGTTTTGTCACATAGCCTAAAAACACAAGCTTTTTCTTGTTACTTATTGTAATTATAGTAAATTTTTACTAGAGGACGAAGGCGTCCCTTATGGGGAACGGGATTGTATTATGACAAAGAAATGTAGCAGGGCGCATACAAAAAATGCTGGTGACCTGTTTTCTGGCAAAATTTAGACATATGAAATACTTTTTTCGGCTGTCGACTACACAAGACATGCCTCTGGCATGGCTTGCTGCCACGTAAAATAAGCCGTCACTTGCTTACGGCGTCCCCGAAAGGGGTATTTGGAGTGAGCGTGCCTTGCTTAAAAACCAGTGGAAACACGTTTTTAAGCATCCGCTAGTATAGAAAAAGAATTTTAAAGAAAAGAGGTGCAGGAAGAAAAAGTGTACGAGGGAGAAGTTTCCCCCTCGTAACACCTGAGTATACTACTCGCTAGGTAAAGCATCTACGGCGTCAAGAATGGTTTTGCTGGGGTTTTTGGTGCAGTAGGTACCCATGTGCTCACCAAATTCTTGCATCCACTCGGCGCTCATAACGGTATTTTCAGAAAGTGCGCTTATATATCCGTCGAGCCAAATCATGGTTTTCTCAACGGTGGCCTTATCTGATGCTAAAAATTCAGCACAAGTGATTTTACCTAAATCAATATCCTGTGCTTGTGCAACACTAGCAAAGCCTAGAAAAGCCATGAAAGCAAATGTCATAAAAAATTTCATAGAAATCTCCTTTTGTATACAGTAGGTGTATTAAAAGTGCTTACTTCGGTCAAGAGAAAAGTACCATATAAAATTGTATACCGTGAAGAAATCCCTGCTCTGTAGAGTAGAAAATACACTATAAATCATATTGTCACCATTTTGTAACATTGATTTCTTTTTTTTGACGCACAAATCTCCTTTACTTGCCGCATGTATCGTAAGACCTGTAACATGCGCTTGTGTTGCTTTGTTAAGGTTTTCTACTTAAACTGTTTTCACAAGCTTGTGTCGTCTTGGTCACACGAGGTAAAAAGGGTGCGTCATGTCAAAAGAATTGGTTTTGATAGTAGAAGATGAAGCAGACATTCGTGACCTGCTCGCTTTTAATTTAGCACGTGAAGGCTTTGATACCATTGAAGCCGAAGATGGTCTTATGGGTTTGGAGCTTGCCCGCTCGCGCAAGCCGGACATTATTCTTTTAGATGTCATGTTGCCTAAAAAAGACGGCTTTCAAGTGTGCCGTGATTTAGAGCGTGATGCCTCCACTATGCATATACCCATCATTATGCTCACTGCGCGCGGTGAAGAGGTGGATCGTATTGTGGGCTTGGAATTGGGCGCTGATGACTATGTGGTAAAGCCTTTTAGTGTGCGTGAGTTGGTATTACGTATGCGCGCCATTTTGCGTAGGCAGCAGCAAGTGCAGCAAAGCCCCAGTTTACAAAAGCACGGCATTCATCTGGACCCTTCAGCGCATATGGTGAATGTCAACGGTACCAATATAGAACTGACCGCCACAGAGTTTCGCCTTTTAGAAGATATTATGCGCCATGCCGGCACAGTACGAAACCGTGAGCAACTATTAAATAGTGTTTGGGGCTATCAATTTGAAGGTTATGCCCGCACTGTAGATACACATGTGCGCCGCTTGCGTGCCAAGTTGGGCGATTGTGCTGATTGCTTAGAAACCGTTCGCGGTGTGGGCTACCGCTTTAGAGGCTAATATGTCTTTTCGCAGAAAAGTATTTCTCCTTCAATTTGCGGGCTTACTTCTGGTGCTCCTCAGTGAACCCCTGTTGAAAGGGGCTTCCCATGAAGGGTACACAGTAAGTTTTTTTATTATAAGTGCTTTATCCTCATTGTTGGGAGCAGGTATCTTAACTGTATGTTTGCAAAAAATAATTAAAGGGGAATTTATTCACGTAAAAGACTTTGTAAAAAGTATTTCCCAAGGGGAATATCAACGCCGCTTAAGTGCTGCCCCTTGTGATGCTTACGTAGCCTTGGTGAATCCCATTAATAATCTGGCCATGCACTTTGAAGAGCAGGTGAAAAATCTCACTGCCAGCAATGAGGAATTACACACCATTTTAGATACCATGACAGAAGGGGTGCTGGTACTTACGCCCACCGGTAGTATTCAGCATTGTAATAGAGCCTTGCAGCGTATGTTTCCAAATACCGAGCATGCTCAAGGCTGGCAGGTGGTGGAAGCCATACCCGTGCCACGGTTGCAAAAGGCTGTGGATGATATTTTACACGCCCCACTAAGCTATGGTAATGGTACTAATAATGGCAATGGGCATGATAAAATTACCAACTCTTTGCAAGTGGAGTTGGGGCCGGAACGTGTTTTTGCTGTACATTTGACACGTGCCAGCCATATTACAAAGCATCTGGGTGCTGTGGTGGTTTTCCACGACATAAGCCCCATTTTTCGCTTGGAGCGCGTTCGCCGTGATTTTGTGGCCAATGTGTCACATGAATTACGCACGCCGCTCACAGCCATACAAGGCTATGCAGAAACCTTAGTCAATACGCAAGATTTTCCCGAAGAATATTTACGCTTTGTGGAGATTATTCGTAAAAATGGTGCCTATTTGGCGCGTATGGTGGAAGAGTTGCTGGCCTTGGCGCGTCTTGAAAATGCACATTTGCCCCTGCAAACAGCTTCTGTGCATCCGCAAGAAAGTGTACAAGCGGCTTTGGCTTTATGTAGGCAGCAGCTGGATTTGCGTAACATCCTTGTAAGGTTGGAGTTTCCGGAGAATTTTGTGGTGCATGGCAATACGCAACACTTGACACAAGTGTTCAGAAACCTTATCGAAAATGCAGGGCGCTATGCTCCTGAAGGTGGAGAAATTGTGGTGAAAGCCCTACAGGATGTGCAAACGCATATGGCTACCTTTGCCGTGTGTGATAAAGGACCCGGCATTCCTGAAGAGGATTGCGAACGAATTTTTGAGCGCTTTTACCGTGTAGAAAAACATAGAAGCCATGGCTCTACGGGGCTTGGCCTTGCCATTTGTAAACACACTGTGGAAAGACTTGGCGGACGTATTTGGGTGGAAAGTCCGAAGCAAGAGTATTCCACGGTATTTTATTTCACTATTCCCACCTGTTTTGGAGAAAACTGTGACAGAGCAGCATAAACTTATAGCTAACAATGTGGACTTTTTTTATGGAGCGGCGCAGGCTTTATATGATGTGAGCCTCCCTTTTCCTGAAAATAAGGTAACTGCCCTCATTGGCCCCTCTGGTTGCGGCAAAAGTACTTTCTTGCGCTGTTTAAATCGCATGAATGATCTTATTCCCGGTGCTCGTGTTCAGGGTAATATTTCTTTGGATGGTCAAGATATTAATGCCCCTGCATCTGATGTGGTGGCTTTGCGCCGTAAAGTGGGCATGGTATTTCAAAAACCTAACCCTTTTCCCAAAACTATTTTTGAAAATGTGGCTTATGGTTTGCGCGTGAATGGCATTAAAGACGAAAGTCTCATTGCTGGTACTGTGGAAGAAGCTTTAAAGCGTGCCGCCATTTTTGAAGAAGTGAAAGACCGTTTGCATACCTCTGCATTGGGACTATCCGGCGGACAACAACAGCGCCTTTGCATTGCGCGTGCTTTGGCCGTGGGGCCTGAAGTGTTACTTATGGACGAGCCGGCTTCTGCCCTTGACCCCATTGCCACACAAAAAATTGAAGAGGGCATTCACGAATTAAAACATCAATTGACCATTATTATTGTAACGCATAATATGCAACAAGCTGCACGTGTTTCTGATTATACAGCTTTTTTCTATATGGGAAAACTCATTGAGCATGATGTGACTGATACCATCTTTACTCGTCCTGCCCAAAAACAAACTGAAGACTATATCACAGGGAGATTCGGTTAATGTCTAATTCTGAAAATCAATTGCAGCAAATGATCGTCACCTTACGTACACGTTTGCTGGTTATGTCTGCCATGGTAGGTTTAGCCCTTGATGATGCTTGTAAGTCTTTGCAAGAAGGAGATACTGGGCGCGCCAGTGCTGTTATTGATGGAGATATGGCCATCAATGAGCTTGAAAATGAAATTGATGCCAAAGCATTAAGCATTTTAGCACGTACACAACCTGTAGCCAGCGATTTACGTTTTGTTATTTCTGCCATGCGTATGGTGTTAGATTTAGAACGTATTGCCGACGAAGCCGCACGTATGGCGGAATTTGCGGTGATTATGGAAGGTCTTGACCATGTGGATGAAGATATTTTGCAAGACATTAATGCGCTTATGAAAACCGCGCGTCGTATTTATACCGAAGCCATTGATGCTTTCCGCGAGGGCGATTATGAAAAAGCCCTTAAGGTGCGCCAACATGAAGACGAAGCTGCCTTGCTTGATGTGCATATTATGCACAAGCTAAGTCATCGTCGTCATGTGGACCCACAACTTTCTATTCAAGTTATTCTTATAAGCCGTACTCTTAACCGTGTATGGCGTCATGCTACTAATATAGCAGAACATACGTATTTTATCTATGCCGGTGAGAGCTTAAAGCATCGTCGTGTATAAATAGTCGACACTGAAAAATTACTTAAATATCAGTAAAAATAGGATTTATAGCTTA
>CAYJNA010000079.1:0-11630 GCA_964371225.1 uncultured Desulfovibrionaceae bacterium | reverse complement strand
CCCCGAACCAATTGATTAAGAGTCAACTGCTCTACCAATTGAGCTAATGACCCACTCGACGAAGAGGGTTATATGCCTTATGGTGTCCCTCGTCAAGTGATTTTACAAAAAAAATTTTAAATGGCAGAAAAAATATGAACGCTTTTAAAAAATATAGTTTTTTCGTAGTATTAGCTTTTACATTTTCTTTTATGCTTTTGAAGTCGCAAATCTCTATGGCGCAAGAACCTTTGCCTGCTGGTTTGAATATTCAGGTGCAGTATGCAAAACAGCAAGAAGAAGTGTGGGCAGTGGTGGAGCTAAGCATTGCGCCAGAGTATTATGCTTATGCGCCGCAGGACACGCAAGGTGTATCTGTTAATCCTGGTCAAGCCATGCAGATATTAGTACATAATGCTATGGGGCAGCCTGTGCCGGTATACTTGCCGCAAGGGGTGGAGCGGGCAGATTATTACGAAAAGAACAAGCGTATTTTCGCGTATACAGGTGCCGTGTATGCTTTTATTCCCCTAGGTTCTACGCAAGATGTGGCGGCGGGAAAAAGCTTTACGGCACAATTAGAATTACTTTTATGTTCTACGCAGCATTGTCTTCCGGTACGCATGCCTTTGACTCTAACCGCACCTGAACATATTCCGCCTTTGCAAGAGCAAAGCTACGCGGCAGTATGGCAAAAAACCACAGCTCTTGAGCCACAAGCTCTTCCTGAGAGTAGGGTAGAACCTTCCGCCATGGAGAAAAACCTTGCTGGCGATGGCATGAACTCAGAAGGTGCTTTAGGCGGGCTTGCGGCCAATTTAGAGCAATTTACGCGTGAGTCTGCTGCCTCTCAAACAGAACTCACCGAAAC
The DNA here is from genome assembly GCA_964371225.1 of uncultured Desulfovibrionaceae bacterium. GTDB lineage: Bacteria > Desulfobacterota > Desulfovibrionia > Desulfovibrionales > Desulfovibrionaceae > CAYJAD01. Next base: position 10,780 of record CAYJNA010000079.1, on the reverse strand, counting down.
TTCATCTATGGCAGTGCCTCAGAATACCGATGCATCTTCCACAGATTTCAATTTTACGCCTCGTGCCCATGCGCCGCACTTAGAAGTGGTAAGCTTGGGAAAAGCTTTGCTTTTGGGCTTATTGGCGGGGCTCATCCTTAATTTAATGCCCTGTGTGTTGCCTGTGCTTACCCTAAAAATACAATCTCTTTTGCTCAGTGAAGAGGGGGAAAAGCGCATACAAGCTTTTAGAACACATAATGTGTTTTTTGCCGCAGGTATCATAACGCAATTTCTTATTTTAGGCCTTTTATTAGGTGCTTTTGGGTTAATGTGGGGAGAGCTTTTCCAAAATGTATATTTTGTAGCCAGTATGCTTGTCATTATTTTTGCTTTGGCTTTATCTCTTATGGGGCTGTATTCCTTACCCATGTTGGATATTAAAGGCACGGCCCATGCATCTCCCTCACGACAAGCCTTTGTGACGGGAATGGTGGCCACATTATTAGCTACGCCTTGCAGCGGGCCTTTATTGGGTGGCGTGCTTTCTTGGGCATTCTTGCAACCATTATATCTTATTGTATGCACTGTTACCGCTGTGGGCTTAGGTATGGCCTTGCCCTATATGTTATTAGCTTGGCAGCCGCAATGGGTACGTTTTTTACCTAAACCCGGCGCGTGGATGGAAGTTCTTGAAAAGCTCGTAGCCTTTTTCCTTCTAGGTACAGTATTGTACATTTTCTCCATCCTACCTAGCTATGCGCATTTCCCCATGCTCAGTGGTTTACTTTTGCTGGCCATGGCGGGATGGTTTTGGGGGCACTTTGGCGGTCTTGCCGCGCCTTTGTGGCGTCGTCGCGTTTTAGGTGCAATTTTTCTATTGAGTATGGTGGCAGTGGTGAGTTTCAGTGCGCAAGAACCTCGCCCTGTGGCGGTGACATGGCAAAATTTTGATGCATACACCTTCCAAGAGCAATTAGGCAAAAAACCTTTACTGGTAGAATTTACCGCCGATTGGTGCCCCAATTGTAAATATGTGGAAAAAACAGTGCTCACCACAGAAAATTTACAAAATTGGCAAGAGCAATATGGTGTGCAGCTTATTAAAGTGGATATAACACGGAATAATCATGCAGGAGAGGCATTATTACATGCCCTTGGCAGCCGCAGTATACCTTTAACGGCTATTTTTGGATTGGAAGAGTCAGCCACATCCCCGGTGGTTATTCGTGATATTTACACAAAAGACACTTTAGAAGAAGCTTTACGCCAAACATTAAAATAACGCATGCCCCTTGGTGTATTTGACAAGTGGGCATTGTGTGCATATCTTTCGCCCTGAGCAAGGTAGCCCTGATACTTATCCTACATGCCTTGCCGGGGCGAATATATAATTTATGTCTATACTCAAAGAAATAGTACAAGAAAAAGGTGCATGTCACCTTACGCGTAGTGGCATGGCCAGTCGATGTCGCTTGGCATTACAATGCATGGAAGAAGGACGCACCGCAGTGCTCATGGTACGTACGCGCGAAGAATACAATGCGGCGCGTGGCTTGCTGACACTTTTTTCTGCACCCATCTCTCATGCCTCTTTACCTGTGGACACGGTACGTTGGCAGTCTCCTTTGCTGTTTCTTCCCCCTGGGGTGGCAAGTACAGGGCTTTCATCGTCCTGGGCTGAGCGTATGGCTACCTTTTATGCTTTACAATATAAGAAACCCTCTTGTTTAGTATTAACGCCAGAAAGCTTGCTGGTAAAATATATGCCGCAAAACTTTTTTGCCGACCATGAACTCTCCTTGCAAAAAGGCGGAGAAATGTCGCCGGATTTATTGGTGGATCAAGCCATTGCATGGGGATATGATCGCGTGCAAATGGTTTCGCGCCCCGGAGAGTTGGCACGTCGCGGTGATATTTTGGACGTATTTCCTCCCGGTTATGAAAAGCCGGTGCGTTTGGAGTTTTTTGGGGACTTATTAGAGGACATGCGTCTTTTTGATGCCATTTCACAACGTTCTTTACTTTCCATACCAGAAGTGACCCTGCTTGCGCCTCTTCCCATTGCCGCCAGTGAGGCTTTACATAAAAAAGCTTTACAGCGCTGGGAAAGATTATTGCAAAAAGGCATGCTTGATGAAAATTATTTGCATGATTTTAAAAAGAATGCCGCCGTGGGTGGAGCTGGGCTTTTACCCGGTACTTTTTATGATGCGCCCACCGTATTAGAAGAATGGCTTCCCAAGGATTGCGTATGGTTGTTACCTGGTGAGGCTGATACGCAAGAAGAAATGGAGAGCACAGGGCGCACCTTGGCTGAACGTATTGAAAGCGAAGAAAGCCCTGTACCTCAGCAAGCGCGTATGGTTCTGCGTGATGTGGCAACTATTTTTGCCTTGTGGAAAGAAGCAAAAACCATTTATCAAGAACCTTTGGTGATGGGCTCAGCCACCGGACAGGCATTAGAAGGTGTTCGTTCGGCGCAACATACAGCGCAGCATAAAGATTTACAGGAAAAAACACTGCATACTTTCTCAGAGCTCTTTGCGTCTCCTGCACATGCAGAAGGGGATGCCACGGCGCAACGTGTGCAAGATAGGCCATGGCAACAATTGGTGGCAGGCTTAAAGCAGTGGCAAGCCGAAAAAAGGCAGGTCATCCTTTCTTTTGCTTCAGAGCGTAGCCGCGCCAAATTTTTAGCCTTGGCTGAGCAAGACGGTATTGTGCCTCAATTACGCTATGCACCGCAAAGGGATGGACTTTTTGCCCTCATAGCTCCTTGGCGCCATGGTATTGATTTATTGTGGGATAATGTGCGCATATTGGGCGAAGACATTTTATATCCCAAGGCTGAAAAGCGTACACGTACGGCAGCAGGGGCCTTTCGCGGCCTTGATCGTTTTGATGATTTATCGGTGGGGGATCTACTGGTACACAGAGATTATGGTATTGCGCGCTTTGCCGGCTTGCATCATATGGATATGGGGCAAAGCAGCAATGACTATCTTTTGCTGGAATATTCCGGTGCTGATAAACTCTATGTGCCTGCCGATAGACTTTCCCTCATTCAGCGTTTTAAGGGCGGCGATGGGGTGGACCCTGCGCTGGACAAATTGGGTGGTTCTTTATGGCAAAATAGTAAGGATAAAGCCCGTAAAGCCATTGAAAAAATTGCCGCAGACTTGGTAGAAATGTACGCTTTGCGTAAGGTAACGAAGGGCTTTTCCTATGGCCCGCCTGATGAACTTTTCCGAGAGTTTGAAGCTACTTTTGGCTTTGAAGAAACTCCAGACCAAGCCAAGGCCATTCAGGACGTATTGGACGATATGGCCAAAAATGAACCCATGGACAGGCTGGTGTGCGGTGATGTGGGCTTTGGTAAGACGGAAGTAGCTTTGCGCGCTTCTTTTCGTGCGGCGGCTGAGGGGCGTCAGGTGGCTTTGCTTTGTCCCACCACGGTATTAGCTGAGCAACACTATCAAACCTTTCGCCAGCGTTTGGCCGGATTCCCCATAAATGTGGGCTTATTGAGCCGTTTTGTCAGTAAGCAAAAGCAAAAAGATGTGCTAAAAGCCGCAGAACAAGGGCAAATAGATATAGTGGTGGGAACGCATAGACTGCTTTCCAAAGACGTTACCTTACCAAATCTTGGCTTACTTATTTTGGATGAAGAACAGCGTTTTGGTGTGCGTCATAAAGAGAAATTAAAGGCGCTCAAAAAAAATGTGGATGCGCTAACACTTACCGCCACGCCCATTCCGCGCACCTTACAACTCTCCATGTCTGGCATTCGTGAACTTTCCATCATTGAAACGGCACCTCCGGAACGTAAGCCTGTTTCCATGGCCATTTTACAAAGGGATGGCAAAATTTTAAAAGAAGTTTTAGAGCGCGAAATTCAAAGAGAAGGGCAAATATTCTGGGTGTATAATCGTGTGCAGGGGCTTGAGCGTGTGGCAGAGTATGTGCGCAACCTTGTACCCACGGCGCGTATTGGTATGGCCCATGGGCAAATGGGAGAAAAAGAGCTGGAAGAAACCATGCATAAATTTTGGCATGGGGAATTGGACGTGCTGGTATGTACCTCCATTGTGGAATCCGGCTTAGATTTTCCACGAGCCAACACGCTTATTGTGGATCAAGCGCATATGTTTGGCCTTGGGCAATTATATCAATTGCGCGGGCGCGTAGGGCGCTCTGATAAACAAGCTTATGCTTTTTTTGTGGTACCTGAAGAGCATCGTTTGTCGGATACGGCGCGTGAGCGTTTACGTATTATTTTAGAGTTAGACTACTTGGGAGCTGGTTTTCAGGTGGCCATGGAAGATTTACGCTTACGTGGTGCCGGAAATATTTTGGGCGAAGTGCAGTCGGGGCATATGACGCGTTTGGGGCTGGATCTGTTTTTAGAAATGCTGGAGGAGGCTGTGAGCCGTCTTAAAGGCACGGCTTCTGCCATGAGTGTGGAAACAGAGCTTACCATTGGCGTACCGGCGCATATTCCCAAAGCCTATGTGCAAGACGGACGTGAGCGTTTGCGCTATTACAAAGCATTAAGTTCTGCACAAGACGGTAGCGCACGCGAAGAAATTAGCCTAGCCATGCGAGATCGTTTTGGTGCTTTCCCTGTGAAATTTGAAAACTTTTTAGCTGTACTGAGCTTTAAGCAATTGCTGGGTACGCTTATGGCGCAAAAAGCAGATATATATTTGCATAAAGTTGCTGTGCATTTTGATAAAGCTCAAGAAAGTGTGGATACGGATAAGCTTGTGGCATTGGTAACGCAAGGGGAAAGTAAAGGGTGTAAAGTACGCCTTGTTCCCCCTACCACATTGGAATTGCGCTTTGCCTCTAAAGATGCCTCCTTTGTAAAAAACTTGGAACAAGTGGGAGATATTTTGTATGGGCTTAAGAAAGCCCCCTCAGAAGAGGTAGCTTCATAATTATCTGTTTTTTATAGAATGCTCTCAAATATTGAGTGAAAAATATTGTAATTAAAGATTTTTTTTGCTATAGGCAGGGAAAATAGCAGTAAGGTAGGTGCCCATGCGAGTCACATTATGGACTTTGTGTGTTCTTATATTTACGCTAAGCGGTTGTCTCTCCACGGAAAACACCGCTGGCACTGTGGCTACCGTGAATGGTAGACCTATTACATTAAGAACTTTGCAAGCTTTTCAAGAGGCGGATATGTCTGATACGGGCATATTTGAGCAATTTTCTTTGCACGAATTACGTACACAATATGGCAAAACATTGGGTAGCCTCGTGGTGTACGAACTTATTTTGCAGGATCTTGAAGAAAAAGGCTTAGGTATAGACGCAGCGCAAGTGCAAAAATATGAAGCAGATATTCGCTCTGATTATCCTGATGGTGAGTTTGAAAAATATTTTGCCGAACATGCACTTGATATGGATGCATGGCGCGAAACATTGCGATATAACTTAGGTTTACAGGTTTTTACCGAGCAAGTATTACGCAAAAATTTTGTGCCTTCCATGGAAGATGTGGAAGCGTATTATGCCGCGCATAAAGAAACTTTTACTCTGGAAGATACTTATGCATTGTATACTGTAAGCCATACAGATAAGGCAAAACTTCAAAATATTAAAACTCTAGACCAATTACTAGAGCGCATTCCCCAGCTAGACCCTTCTGAGCTTACTTTAACAAAAAGTGAAGTACCGGAACATTGGCAAAAACATATTTATGCGCTTAAAGGCACGGATTGTACCTCAGTGATTCAAGAAGACAAAATGTATTCTTTATTTTGTTTAAAGGAATTTACCCCTGCGCGTCCTCTTACTGCAGGGGAGGCCTATGTGTATATTGAAGAGTTTTTAGCAGAGGATCAGCTCAGTAATTTATTTGAAAAATGGCTCGAAAAAGAAATTATTGAGGCAAAAATTCAAATTTCAAAGCATATTGTAAAGGACGTACAATAGGCAAAAAAGACTAATTAGGATATATTTTTTGTGAAAAAGGCTCTGAAGAGAGCATTGCATGTTACTGGAAAAGGGGCTACAATCACCCCCGTAAATGTTTTAGGATTTATACGTTTTCTATGATTTACGTATTGGTTACAAATGTGTTTTTATTTTATTAAGTAATGATAGTTATATAGAGGAGATATTGTGAGAAAAATATTTTATATCGCTTTGGTAATGTGGACTTTTGCCAGTGTAGCTCAAGCCGCTACAGTGAATCAAGTGGCAGCCGTAGTAAACGGAAGAATGATTTCCCACTTTGATTTGGAACGTCAAGCTGCTCCAGCTCTTATAAAAGCAGGTATTAATCCTAAAACAGGCATTAAAAGCGGAAAAGCTCGTGAAATTTACGATAAAGTGCTTGAAGATATGATTACTGAGCTTCTTATTGTAGATGCGGCGGAAAAACAAGGTATTGTGGCTTCTTCTTCAGAAATTGATGCTGAAATTACAAAAATGATGCAACAAAGCGGTCTTTCAAAGGAAAATTTTGAAAAGCAGCTTGTGAAAGAAGGTATGAGCGTACAAGCCTTACAAACGCGCATGGCTAATAATATTTTGCGTCAAAAGCTTACAGGCGTTATGGTGGGGCGTAAAGTTGTAGTCACTCCTGATGAAGTACGCGCGTATTATAATGCAAATCCCCAAAAATTTGTGAGCAAACCAGAAACAGTGCTAGCTTTGCTTGTGTATCCCACCAAGGTGCATGCCGAAGCCTATGCTGCTCAAATTAAAAAAGATGGTTCTAAGTTTGAATCCATTGCTAAACTTCTTTCTGAAGGCCCCAATAAAGCCGGCGGCGGTGTTATTGGCCCTGTAGACTTTTCAAAAATGCCTCCTCCATTGGTAGAAATAATTAAAAAGTTACCCGAGGGTGGCGTTAGCCCCATTATTGTACTTAATGGCAAAAAATCGCAATTTAAGGTTATTAAGCTTACTAAGGGTGGCCAAACCATGAGTTTCACGCAAGCGCAACCTATAGCGGACAGAATGGTACGTGAGCCACGTTTAAAGGAACGCTTTGACGTGTATATAAAACAATTGCGTGATAAGGCAGTGGTAGATATTCGTATTTAATAGTTTTTTGTATATCAGGGAAAGGGTGTGTCCATGACGCTTGCAGAATTGGGGCAATTGTTACGCGCAGAAAGAGAAAAAAGACAGCTTTCTGTGGATGATGTTGCTGATGGCTTAAAGATTAGTTCACGTGTTTTGCGTGCTTTGGAAGCCGGTGATGACACCTCTTTACCTCATGCTGTCTATGTGCGTGGTTTTATTAGTGCTTATGGAAAGTTTTTAGGGCTGGATGTACAAGAACTCTTGAATGCAGTGGTACTTCAAGAGGGGGAGCAGAGCTCTTCGAAAGCTGTGGCCTATGAAAATATGGTCAGTTCTCGTGCTCCACAAAAAAAATCCATGGCACCTTTTCTTTTGATTATATGTCTTTTGCTGGCAGGTGCTGGTGCTGCAGCGTGGTTTTATAAAGATGCGGATATTTTCGCCTTTTTAAAAGATACGCCTTTACATGTGGCAGAACCAGCGCCGGCTTTGCCAAGTGCAGATAAAGAAGAAGCAAAAACGCCCGTGGCAAGCACGCCTGTACCAAAAGCGCAAAAAACAGCTTCAGATACCCAATCTTCCGTTGTTACAGCTGAAAAATCAGCCAGCGATACGAAAAAAAATACTAAGGTAACTCCTGAGCCCAAGGAGGCCGACGCGCAAAAAGCACCTCCGGTGGTGAAAGAAACTGCAAAGGCACCTCAGGAACAAGCTACAAAACAGACTGAGCCTCATGTGGGTTCACATAAAGTGATTATTACCGCTCTTATGACCACGTGGATACATTCTTCAGCAGACAATGCTGCTAAGCGTCAATTTTCTCTCAATCCTGGAGATACTTTCGCTTTAACTTTTGAAGATTCGCTTAGTCTTACCTTGGGTAATGCTGGCGGCGTGCGCATCCATTATAATGGGAAAGAAATGTCAGCATTGGGACGTGAAGGCGAAGAAAAGACGGTGGTCTTTCCGCCGCAAATGTAATTATGGAATGGAATGATTCCGCCATTGTGCTACAAACGGGGCGATTTCGCGAAGCCGATATGTGGCTACGAATTTTCTCACAAAAGCGCGGCTTGATGACAGTCTTTGCTTTTGGGGGCAGTCGTAGCCGTCGTCGTTTTTGCGGTTGCCTAGATGTGCTTAATACCATCAAATGCCGCGTAAAAAGTAGCCGAGATGGTCAATACCTTGCCCTCGAAGAAGGCACTTTACAATTTGGCCCGCAAAAATTGCGTCGTGATTTTGCACGCTTGGGCATGGTCATGAATTGTATTAAATTTTTGGAAGCATTTGGAATTTCGCAAGACGGAGCGCCGGCAGGTTATGCTCTTTTGCAAGAACTTTTTATGCTTTTTGAAGGGGATAGCGTTCCTCATACTTTGTATCCTGTGCTTTTTCGTTTACGTATGGCATCAGAACAAGGTTTTGCACCGGCGTGGCACCATTGCGCTGTGTGTGGTGAGGATATGCATTCTCAAGAATGTATCTTTCATATGAATGAGGGCATAGCACATTGTGTACACTGTGTGCCGCCCAGAAAGTCTTTGGCCTATACCATAAAGCTTTCTGCTGAGGTGCTGGCACTTTTACATAAAGTGGAGCAAGCGCCGGCGCATGCATGGGATATATTCTCTTTGTCTGCCAAAGATAGGCAGGCATGTTTTCGTGCCATAGATGGATTTGTACAATTTCATTTAGGCATTGCGTGGGAAGAAGGGCGTTTTAGACGAGTCTAATTTTTTAGTAAAAGGGTTATCCATGTATTTTCAGGACATCATCCTCACTTTGCAAGGTTTCTGGGCAAAGCATGGTTGCGTTATAGAGCAACCGTGTGACATTGAATGTGGCGCAGGTACTTTTAATCCACATACATTTTTGCGTGTACTTGGGCCTGAGCCTTGGTCTGTAGCCTATGTGGAGCCGTGCCGCAGACCTACAGATGGGCGTTATGGGGAAAACCCCAACCGCTTACAGCGATATTATCAGTATCAAGTTATTTTGAAGCCTTCACCTGAAAATGTGCAAGAGTTATATCTTGAAAGTCTCAGTGCTTTGGGGCTGGATGCCAGTAAAAATGACATTCGCTTTGTGGAAGATGATTGGGAATCTCCCACTCTTGGTGCTTGGGGGCTTGGTTGGGAAGTGTGGCTTAACGGCATGGAAGTAACGCAATTTACCTACTTTCAGCAAGTGGGCGGTATAGATTTACACCCCATTAGTGTGGAGCTGACCTACGGCCTTGAACGCTTGGCTATGTATTTGCAAGGTGTTGAATCTGTTTATGATTTAAAGTGGAATGAAAATGTCACCTATGGGCAGATTTATCATCAAAATGAAGTAGAGCAGTCACGGTATAATTTTGAAAAAAGTAATGCCACCATGCTTTTAAACTTCTTTAATGAATACGAAGCTGAATGCAAAAAGCTCATTGCGGAAAATTTGCCATGGCCTGCTTATGATTATTGCTTAAAGTGCTCTCATGCCTTTAACTTGCTTGATGCGCGCGGTGCCATTTCCATCACAGAACGCACAGGGTATATTGGACGTGTTCGCGCTCTTGCCTCCGGTGTAGCGCAGCTGTATGCTGCACAACGTGAAGCCCTTGGCTATCCCATGTTACAAAAGTAGGGGAAAGGTATATGTCTTTGTTTGTACTTGAAATTGGTAGTGAAGAAATACCCGCTCGTTTTCTTGCCACGGAAGAAGCGGAACTCCATAAGCGTTTTACTGCTGCTCTTGATGAGGCCGGTATTGTGTGCGGTGAAGTGCGTGTTATGGCTAGCCCGCGCCGCGCCGTGGTTTTTCTCGATGATATACAAGCTGTGCAGCAAGAAAAGGAAGAGCTTGTTTCTGGCCCGCCTGAACGCATTGCCTATGATGCAGAGGGCAAGCCCACCAAAGCTCTTGAGGGTTTCTTGCGTACAAATGATGTCACTTTAGATGATATATTTGTGGAAGATACCCCCAAAGGACGTTATTTAGCAGTGCGCAAGAAAACCGGCGGCGCTTTGGCAGCCACACTTTTGCAAGATATTTGCCCTGCCATTATTGCCTCCCTCCCCTTTGCAAAAAAAATGCGTTGGGGTGCGCAAAGCTTTGCCTATGCGCGTCCATTGCGCTGGGTATTAGCTCTTTTTGATACTGAAGTGGTGCCTTTTACAGTGGGCCCCATCTCTTCAGATAGAATGACTTGGGGGCATCGCATCCATGCCCGTCAAGCAGAGGGGAGCATTGCTCTTCGTGTAGAAAGTGCTGCCACATATTTGGAAACTGTGCGTCAAGGCGGAGTAGAACCGGACGCCACGCAACGTCGCCAAGCCATTGTGGATGGTGGTAATGCCGCCGCTAGTGCTCTTGGTGGCAGTATTTTGTGGAAGGATTCCTTATTAGATGAGGTGCAAGGCTTAGTAGAGCATCCCGTGGCCATGATTGGTTCCTTTGATGCTTCTTTCCTCGAAGTGCCTCGCCAAGCCCTTCTTACCAGCATGGAAAGCCATCAAAAGAGTTTTGGTTTGGAAGATGCACAAGGGAATTTGCTACCACACTTTTTAACAGTGCTTAATGTAACGCCACCAGAACCTTCCATTGTACAAAAAGGCTGGGAGCGTGTACTACGCGCACGTTTAGAAGACGCGCGTTTTTTCTGGCATGCAGATTTAGAAACTTCCTTGGATACATGGCTTGAAAAGCTTGATTCTGTTATCTTCTTAGGCCCTTTAGGTTCTATGGGAGATAAGACGCGCCGTTTAGAAAA
>CAYJNA010000078.1:0-11639 GCA_964371225.1 uncultured Desulfovibrionaceae bacterium | reverse complement strand
TTTGGAGTGAGCGTGCCTTTCTTAAAAAACAGTGGAAACACGTTTTTAAGCATCGTTAAGATATTATTTTGCGGCTTGGGCTTCCAATGTAAGTGAGCTGTCATAGCAATTAAGAGCGATGCCAAGCGGGGTGATAAGCATAGGATTGTAAGGCTTCACCACTTTTTTACCTGTTTCTTTGGCTACCACATCTTCCATGCCCGTGAGGCAACACGTACCGCCCACCAGATAGATGGTGTCCACATCAAATTTTTCCACATGATTACGCACAATATATGCCATTTTTTCTATGACAGGGCGCACAATGGGTAGAATTTCTCCATGTTTGCTTTCATCTCTCTTAAGAAGCTCGGCATCGGCCACCGGTATGTTACGATTACCGGAAATAACCAGAGAAACATGCGTGCCGCCTGTGGGTTCATCGGCAGTATAAATGACTTGTCCGTTTTTAAATATGGAAAGCCCTGTGGTGCCACCGCCTATGTCCACAATGGCGCCATTTTTAATATTAAGTACGGCATTGGCGGCGGTAGGTTCATCTAAGGTGCCCGTCACCTCAAGGCCGGCGGCTTCCACCACATAGCGATGTGTGGTGCAGGTGCGTGCGTCGGTGCCGGGAGGTACGGCAATGGCAGCATTTTGTAATTTGCACCCAATCTTTTCTTCCACTTCTGCCACTAAACGTCTTACTACATCTACAGCGCCGGCATAGTCTACCACAAGGCCATCACGTACCACGTGTGCAAATTCCAATGCGCATGCCAAGGGTTTTTTAGCCGCATCTAGCACCACAACCACCACAAAGGCGGTGCCAAGGTCTACACCCACAGAAAGTCTTTCGCCGACGGTGGGTGTACGCGGCTGTTCTATGCATTTTTCCAAATCTTTAATCAATGTTTCTGACATGAGTCTTCCTTATGTATATGTGAAATGGTGTTATAATAAGTCATCTCTTGTATACAAAATGGAGCTTTTAGACAATGTCTTCTTTTCAAGGGAAAATGCGTGTGGACTACCCTAGGAGGCTGCCCAAAAATGAAAAGTGAGAAGTATACTTGTGAAAAAAAGCTGAGGAGCTAGAAAAGTATGGGCGAAGATAGGGAAAAGCTAGACAGAGTGAAGTAATATGTTATTAGGAATACAGGAAGCAAAAAGTTCTACTTTATGGGGCAGTAGTATGTGTTTGCAGACTAGTGCCCCATAACAGACTCATACGTTTATTTTTTCATGCTACGTTTAGAAGCCTTAATGGGGTTAACCTTGGCGGCTTTTTCTTTGGGCATGTCTTGGATAAGATGTTTATGCTCTTCAAAGAAGGATTTGTAGTCAATGCCGGAAGCAGTAATTCTTTGCTCCATAAGAGCTCTGTTGCTGTTTCTATTGGGGTCTGAGAAGTTGCTGTCCACATAGCGATCTATGGTGAGATACAGTCCTCTTTGGTCAATGGCAAGTAAGTAATCTTTCCCATCTTCTACCATGGGTTGAATAATCATTTCTTTAGCGGTTCCAAAACGTGTAATCATTTTGTGCCTACCTTGTGAATTTATGTTTACAGAATGTATTTTCCTACTATCACAGAAAATAGTGACTATAGGGCCACTATAGATATGAAAATTTTTTTTATTATGGGTAACTCTTTCCTTATACCAATAAAGCGCGCGCGAGTTACAATAAGAAATTGAATTTCATAATCTACGATATGAAAAATCAACTTGGCATATTTTTTTTTTCTTTGCAAGCTTCTGCAATGTTATACACAAAGAATTATTTCTATACAGCTGTATATAATTTGTAAACAAAACGCTTCATAGGAATTGCGCAAAGAATTTTTACGACTGTATAAAATTTTTCATTATAAAATCGTATGCTTATAAGGTGTTTCTAGGCTGCAACATGTATAAAGGCAAACGTGCTTTTATGTGCAAAAAAATGGCGGAGTACACTCTTGTTGTAGTGTGCATTATATCTGCACAGGCATGGTATTGCATTATAAACGCTTAAGAAAAAAATTATGTGAAAAATTAATGGTATGCAGCTAGGGAAGAGGGTGTTTTTCTATTGATTTTTATGAGCAGTATACGTATGTTCTGCGCCTGCTGTAGAGAGTGTACTTATAAAGCATACTCATTGCTGGCAGTAAAATGTGCATGAGAACGTACATGACTAAAAGAGTAAAAATTGTGAATGGTAAGGTAATACAATGCATTTTTCTCGTAACAAAATAATGATTATAAGCTGTCTTTTACTGCTGTATATTTCATGGGGTTCAGGGTATTTGGCTACGAAAATAGCCTTAGAGCATTTTCCGCCCTTCATTTTGGCAGGTATACGTTTTATTTTAGCTGGGAGCATATTGCTTGCTTTTACCTATGCGCGACGCGAAAAAGTGCCTATAAATCTCTCTGATATTAAGTATGCTTTGGGTGCTGGTGTTATTATGGTTGTTTTTTCCAGCAGTATTGTAGCTAAGGCACAAGAAGTGGTGCCTTCTGGCATGGTGGCCATACTTTATGGCGCAGCTCCCATGTGGTTTATGCTGGGGGAGTGGCTTCTTTGGGGTGGAAAAAAGCCTACCAAAATACATGTGTTAGGTTTAGTTATGGGCTTTTTCTCCTTGGTATGGCTCAATGTGTACCAAGGTATACAAAGTGATGCTTCGCTGTGGGGCGTGTTGCTTATTTTATTCTCTACCTTAGCTTGGGTCTATGGCTCACACGCTTCGCAGGTTCGCCAAGTACAAAGTAATTTATCCATGTTTCGCTCATCGGGGCTTGTGCTCTTGGTAGGCGGAGTGCAAAGCTTGCTTGTGGGGCTTGCGTTGGGGGAAAGTGTGTCTTTGAGCCATGTTCCCCTTGCTGGGTATGCGGCATTGGCCTATGTCACTATTTTTAGCTCTCTCATAGCGTATACGTGTTATTTGTGGTTGTTGTTTAATTCACGCGCCATTGTGGCCATATCGTATGAATATGTCACCCCTGTCATAGCTTTGGTATTGGGAGCTCTTTTCGCGCAAGAGTCCATAAATATGACCATAGTTATCACCAGCGCAGCATTACTTCTTTCGGTTTTCTTTATTACGAATCAGGAAAAGGCTTAGCAGGTATTGACTTGGTAAGCCTTGGCACATTGTACCTATAGGGAAGTAAAAAGGGCGTATCTTTTAGCAAGATACGCCCTTGGTTTATGCATGGGGAAGGGATGTGTTTAGCCCAAAAGCTTTTGGAAAAGCTTAATATAGCCTTGTGCAAACACGAGTAAAATCACCAAAGGCAGGATATAGGTCAAATAGAAACGCAAATAGGTGGGGAACTTCCGTCCTTTACCAGTATTGGCTTCTTCTAAAAACTTATCATAACCCCAGCCGTAGCGAGATGTACAAAAGATAAGAATGGCTAAGGAACCCAAGGGGAGAAGGTTTTGACTGATGATAAAGTCTTCTAAATCAAGTACATTAGTACCTTTGCCCAAGGGTTCAAAGCTTGCCCAAAGGTTAAAGCCTAAAATACAAGGTAAAATGGCAATGCTAAGCGCGATGAAAACTATAAGAATACTTTTTTGACGTGACATTTTGTGTACGTCCATAAAGTAGGCTAAAATACCTTCTATAACCGCAATTACAGTGGTGAGAGCGGCACAAGCCATGAAAACAAAGAAGAGTAATCCCCAGAAGTTTCCGCCAGCCATATTGTTAAAGATATTGGGTAAGGTTATGAAAATAAGTTTTGGGCCTGCATCGGGTTGAACGCCAAAGGTAAAGCATGCAGGGAAAATAATAATACCTGCCATGAGAGCTACAAAGGTATCAAGACCGATGATGAAGGTAGCTTCGCTGGTGAGAGAGCGTTCTTTGCTCAAATAGCTGCCAAAAATCATCATGGAACCAATGCCCACGCTAATGGTGAAGAAGGCTTGGTTCATGGCGTCATTGAGCAGATTTAAAAAGCCGGCCTCTTTGGCACGGGCAAAGTCGGGAGCAAGGTAAAAGGAAAGACCTTCACCGGCACCGGACAGGGTGAGAGAGTGTACTGCTAGCACCAGCAATAAGCCCAATAAACCCAGCATAAGGAATTTTACAATGCGTTCTATGCCTTTTTGTACGCCAAAATAACATGAACCTAAACCCAATACCAAAACAAGCATGGACCAGCCATACATGGTCCACGGGTCAGACAGCATGGCGCCAAAAAAACCGCCCACTTGTTCAGGGCTAAGCGTACTCATGGCACCGGTGGCCGTATGGTAACAATATGCTACCAGCCAGCTGGATACAGGAATATAAAACATCATGAGAACAAAGGGGGCAAGACCACCCACAAAGCCAATCTTATGCCATTTAGACCCCGCTTGTTCCAAGGTGGCAAAGGCTTTACCAAAACTTTTTTGTGCGCCGCGACCTATGGAAAATTCCATAATCAAAATAGGTAAACCCACGGCAAAGAGAAAAAAGAAATAGGCAATAAGGAAGACTAACCCACCGTATTGCCCAGCAATGAAGGGAAAGCGCCATACATTGCCAAGACCAATGGCGCAGCCGGCGGAAAGAAGTAAAAAACCTAGTCGAGATGCCAACTGTTCTCTAGAGGTGCTCATAAACTATCCTTTGTTTTTGGGGTATGTGAACTGTGAAACACGTAACATGGGTGGTTATTAAAAAAATGTATTCTGCTTTACAAAATTTTTACTCTCGTCGCAGATAAATGTATGCCCTTTGTAAAATGTGTTGTTTTTTTAGCACAGTACATTTTTTTATGGCCACCCTAAAACGATACATTCTTTGCATCGTTTTTTTTATCAGATGATAAGTAACTACTTTGGTAAGGATACAGTATTTTATCGCCAAGGGCAAATAAAAAAGAAATAGTATGCTTACGTTACGTAAATAATGTTTCTTTCTTGCCACAAAGGCAAAAAATCACAGAAAGACTCGTGGGTATTGTAGTAAAGTATACAGATGAAATGTGCGTTTTGTCTTGTTCATAAAACAAGTACTTGTGTGTTACTGTACTTGTTTCTGCATAAAATTTATGCGAAATTACATAAGTTTTGTGAGAGTAAGAGTTCACAAAAAAGGAGGTTTTATGTTTGTAGTTCGTGTATGTGGTGTTCTGTGGTGTTGTCTTTGTCTTTTGGGTACTTTTAGCACCAAGGCGCAAGCACAATGGATTTTGGGTGGAGGTGGTGTTTTTACATCAAGTCCTTATAAGGATTATAACAGATGGACACCTACGCCCATCATAGCCTATCGTGGTAAGTATGTGTATATACGCGGTACGCAAGTGGGTGTGCAATTTTCGCCTGTGGAAAATGTTACTGTAGGCGCTTTTGCCGAATATGATTTTACCAATTTTATGGCTAGTAGAAGTGGTAATTCGGCTTTGCAATATTTGGATGATCGCTTTGGATCTCTTTTAGCTGGTGTCGTGGGTACGGTGCGTATGCCTTTTGGGGGAAATATACGCGCTTCGCTGGCCACCAATGTATTGGCAACACATACGGGCATGGTGGGCACTTTGGAATACGATTATATGATTCGCACAGAAAAGTTTATGTTTGCGCCTTTTGTGGGGGCAAAATTTTATAGTCGTGACTACGTAGATTATTATTATGGTGTCACAGGGAGCGAGGCTTCACGTTCTGGCCTTGAAAAATATGAGGCAAATTCCATGTCTGTGGAGCCCTATGTGGGCATACGTGCTTCCTATTTCTTTACAAAAAATATTTCTGCCATGCTAGGGGGCAGTGTGCGTCTTTTAAGCCAACAGGTACTTGATAGCCCCATGGTGGATGCGGATAAGCCTGTAACCTATTCTATTTTTGGTGGTATTTTATATAGTTTTTAAAATGACATAAGCCCTTGTCTATGGCTGTACAAGGGCTTATGTCATTTGAGCAATATTTATGAATAGCTTATGCCGTGCAAGAGGGGTAAGCCTTGTATCTGTGGTGTTGTGATACTGTCTTGAATAAACTGCGCTTGCGCCATGAGCCAAGGCTCTTGTAGCTTGCTGAGGCCTTGCTCTTGAAGTATGTGTACCATGTGCAAGCAAACCTGTTCCACAGCTGTGCCCATGGAAGCATACACATCTTCTTGCGGTGCAGGCATGATGTTTATACACAGCACTTCTTGCAACAGGCGCGAAAATTCTTTGCCCTGAGGAAGCTTTGCCACACTGGTAAAAGCCCATTTGTAAAAGGGCATATAGCGTTTGTGTATGAGAAAATATGCCGCCAGCGCATTTTCCACAAAGCGTGTACGCGCCAGATGCGCACCGGCACCATCGCCGCGTTGCAAAAGGCGCAACAAGTTATATTGTCCGCTTTGTGCCATGGTGCCCAAGCGGGCGGCCAGTTTTTTTCTACGCACATCTTCGGGGTAAAAATCTAAAAGAGCATGGCGAAAGGCGCTAAAGGTGCCGGCACCGTCAAAAAAAACTTCTCCATTGGTACATACAGCTAAAAAATGTTCGGGTAGGGTATACCATTGTTGCCAAGTGCTGGGGGGCGTAGGGCTATTGGTAAAACGCTGATAAAATTCTTCTATGGAAAAAACGCCCACGCGCCCTTCCTGCATGGCGAGGTGAGGCGCTTGCCCTTGCTGCTCTGAATTTTGCATAGTCATACGAACGGGAAATCCCATAAATGTACGCGGTAAAGCTGCCAAGAGGGGCGTGATAAGCGGTTCCAAGGCGGCTTTTTCTTCTTGCGCTATCCAAATGCAAAAACCTGCGCCAAAATCATGGTCGCGGGACAATGTATCATCAAAGCCAAAACATTCAGAACCTTCTCCCACAAGGCCTATGGCAAGACGCTGAAAGGCTGTACCAAGTTTGTTTTGGAGTAGGGGAGCCGCCGCTTCGTGGTAGAAAATACGTGAAAGTTTTAAACCTTGCATAGAAGTTTACCCCTGGCTTTGGCGCAGTTGCGCCTCTTTTTCAGCCAAAGTAGCTAAACCTAGGCGACTGTGCATATTTTCATAGCGTTCTTTGGCAAGGTTGCGCCCTTCTTGTTGTGCAGAAGCTATGCAAGCGAGATAACAGTCGAGGGTTCTTTCAGAAAGAGTTTCTATTTCGGGGGTAAAATAGAAATCAAAGCGCTTGAGTTGCTGGGAAAATTGTAGTGGAAACTCTTGCGCCAATGCCTCCATCCAGACACGCTCCGCAGCGGCGATGGCATGAACCTTATCCATATTAGGTGAAACACAAGGGATAAGATTACTCATACGTGCGTACTTTTCCAATAAAAGATTACGCCCTTCATGAGCTGCTTCCATGAGGTCTTGTAGGTAGGATTCTATATACTTATCTGAAAGTACCGAAAAAACCATCCATCGCCAATGACGAAACATGTCCGGATTTTCTTGGCAGGCGGCTGTTCCGCCTTCATTTTTTACGAATAAAAACAGGGTGAGTTCATGCTCAATGACTTCAGAAATATTTTTTTCTCTTAAACTTGTTGCTGACATGGGACACCTTTGTAATAAAGAGTGAGAAATTATTTGCACTGTTTTGTACAGGATTTAGGGGATAAAAATAGCATAAAATATGGCGAAGGAAAAGCAGGAAAAAAGCATAAGAAAAACTGCGCCGTATAAAATTTACGCAAATAGAAAATAAAAAATAGAGATATTTTAATTGTATACGCTAGATTGGCGTAGATGGTACTTGCTTCTCTTCTCAGGCGGCAGTACTATAGAGGCATGAAATTAACCTTATCTGATATATCTTCTTTGCCTTGGGCGTCGGGGCTTGTTTTTGAAGGCATGGGTTCCAGTGCTGCGGCTTCTTCCGTTGAGGAAGAACCCCGCCTACCCTTATATTTGACACCCGTGGCGGCGGGCTTTCCCTCACCGGCTGACGACTATGTGGAACAAAAACTCAATTTGCACACGCATCTTGTGCGTAACCCTGCGGCCACTTTTTTCTTGCGGGCGCAAGGGGAATCCATGATTAATGCCGGCATTCATGATGGAGATTTATTGGTGGTGGATCGCTCTTTAGAAGCGGCACATAATCGCGTGGTCATTGCGGCTTTGGATGGAGAGCTCATGGTAAAGCGCTTGGTACGCCGGCAAGGGCGGGTTTGGTTATTACCGGAAAATCCGGACTATCCTGAAGTGGATATTACAGAGCGCGAACACGTACACATTTGGGGTGTGGTATCCTATGTCATCCACAAGCTTTAGGGGGCAAGAGGGGCTATTACAACCTCAAGGGGGAGAGCAACTCTGGGGGCTTATGGATTGTAATAATTTTTATGCCTCTTGTGAACGTCTTTTTCGTCCTGATTTGATTGGGCGACCTATGGTGGTGCTTTCCAATAATGACGGTTGCATAGTGGCGCGTTCCGCCGAAGCCAAGGCCTTAGGCATTCCCATGGGAGAGCCGGAGTTTAAAGCACGAGCTTTTCTCAAAAGACATAATGTGGCGGTTTTCTCGTCGAATTACACACTATATGGGGATATATCTCAAAGAGTTATGCAAGTGACAGAAGGCGTGGTTCCTTATATGGAGCAATATTCCATTGATGAAGCCTTTTTGCGTTTTACGGGCTCATTACAAAGTAATGCCGTTGAGGCGGCGCAGCTCATACGTCATCGTGTGTTACAATGGACGGGTATAGCTGTTTCTGTGGGGCTGGGACCCACACGTACTTTAGCTAAGCTTGCTAATAATTTAGCGAAAAAAGAACAGAAAACACATGCAGGGCAAGGGGTATATGTTTTTCCCCATGAAGCGGCGGCGCAAGACGCTCTTTTAGCACAAGTGCCCGTGGGAGATGTGTGGGGTATAGGACGACGCCAAGCGGCTAAGCTTGTGGCTTGCGGCATTACGCATGCCAAAGCTTTACGCGATATGCCTGACCATTGGTTACGCCAAAAACTCACGGTAACAGGCTTGCGCACAGCGTGGGAATTGCGCGGTATAGCTTGCATCGATGCAGAAAGTAGCCCCACGCCTCGACATACCTTAGTGTCTTCGCGCTCCTTTGGTGAAAGGGTGTATGCTAAAGCGCATTTGGCTGAGGCGCTCACCACCTTTACTGTCAACGCCGCGGAACGCTTACGCCGTGAAAATTTGCTGGCCGGTGGCATTGCCGTACATATTCGTGCTTCAAAGCATAGATGTGCGCATGGGGAAAAACCGTATAATGAAACGCTGCATTTGTCTTTTGCCCAAGCCACCGATGATAGTACACGCATGATAGCTACAGCTTTGCGCGCACTTGAAGGCCTCTTTAAAGAAGGCGTTGTTTATGCTAAAGCGGGGGTGATGTTGTATGACCTACAGCCGAAATCAGGACAACAAGGTTCACTTTTGCAGTGTGCGGATGTAAAACAAGAGATTAAGGATAAACAAGCGCAACAGCTTATGCGCGTGCTGGATGGCATCAATGCGCGTTATGGGAAACACACTTTGCAATATGCGGCGCAAGGTATGGGTAAGGGTGTTGAGGCAGGGCAGGGGGATGTGTCGGCGGCGCCTTGGCGTATGCGACAAAAATATCGTTCGCCCAAGTTCACCACAGCGTGGGATGCTTTGCCCACGGCGCATTGCCGTTAGAGTTGCTTACTGTATTTACTGTGAAGAGATGGGGTGATTATGGAAACATACGCATTAGGTGTAGCCATACGTGAAGAGCTTATGGCCTTGGCAGAACCCAAATATCAAAAATTTTCTGCGGCGCTTATTCCGGGGTGTGAAAATCTTCTGGGGGTACGTATTCCAGCTTTACGCAAAATTGCCCAGCGCATTGCCAAGGGGGATGCGCTGGAATTTTTGCAGCGTGCTGAAGAGCGTTATTTTGAAGAAACCATGCTTAAAGGACTTATTATTGGGAATATGCGTCAAGATATTGAGACTATTCTTGTACAAGCGCGCTTTTTTATTCCTAAAATTACCAATTGGTCTTTATGTGATTCTTTTTGTAGTGAATTTAAAATTGTCAAAAAGCATAAGACGCGCGTATGGGAATTTTTGCAGCCTTATGCGGTTTCAACGCAAACCTATGATATACGTGTGGCCGTGGTATTGGGGCTTATGTATTATCGCGAAGAGGCGTATTTAGAACAGCTTTTTACACAGTATAATAGCATTACTCATGAAGATTATTATGTAAAAATGGCTGTGGCGTGGGCCATTTCCATGTGCTTTGTGGCCTTTCCTGAACCCACCATGGCTTTTTTAAAAAAGAATCATTTGGATGATTTTACCTATAATAAGTCTTTGCAGAAAATTCGGGAGTCTTTGAAGGTAGATAAAGAGACAAAAGATTATATTAAAACCATGAGACGATCATAAGTATATGGAAGAGTTTTGTGATTATAAGTGCCAGCAGAAGAACAGATATTCCATCATACTATGGGCAATGGTTTGTAAATGCTTTACACCGCGGGCATATTTTTGTGCCAAGCCCTTATAATGCTAAGCAGTATTCTAAGGTGAATTTACGGCGTGAAGCAGTGGATTGCATAGTTTTTTGGACGAAGAACCCCTTACCTTTTCTTTCCTATTTACCGCATATAGACGCTTTGGACTATCCTTACTATTTTCAGTTTACCATAACACCGTATAATAGAAGTGTTGAAAGAAACTTACCTGATAAAATTAAACTTATTCGAGCTTTTCAGCAATTAAGCCGCGCGCTGGGATCGCATAGAATGGTTTGGCGTTATGACCCCATTATACTAGACGCTACTTTTACTGTGCAGTATCACGAGCAAGCTTTTCAATCCATGGCAAGTATGCTTTCAGGCTATACCGATAGATGCATTATAAGCTTTGTGGACGTGTATAAAAATATGCAAAGACGCCTTGGGAAAAATATACATATGGCGCTTTCAAATGCGCAAATATATGACATTGCAGAAAAACTATCTTGCATAGCACATAAGAATAAAATACGACTGCTTACTTGTGCAGAAGAAGTGGATGTTTCTTGCTATGGCATTGAGCACGCATCGTGCATTGATAAGAAAATGATAGAAAAAATAGTGGGCTGTACCATTGATGTACACCGAGATAAAAATCAAAGATCGGCCTGTGGCTGCATGGAAAGCATTGAAATAGGTACTTATAATTGCTGCGCCAATGGATGCTCTTACTGCTATGCTTTGAGCAGCGAAGAAACCTCGGCACAGAATATGCGCCTACATATTCCCCATTCACCGGTGCTGATAGGCTCCTTACCTTCAGATGCTACAATTATCGCACGAGATACACGTAGTGTACGTACAGGACAGGGGTCTTTACTATTGTAATTGCAGATACTTCGCCAAAGATAGGGGCAATAGGCTCGGTATGTGTTTTCTAACGGTTATATGCTCATCGTCTAAAGAACTTTCAAATAACACATAGTTTTTTTGTTATTTTTAAGCAGGTTATAAAATAATAAAAGGTTTTTGAATTTCTTATTGACAGGAATGCGGAATTAGCCTAAAACTCTTCTTCGTCGGGATGTAGCGCAGCTTGGGAGCGCACTTGAATGGGGTTCAAGGGGTCGAAGGTTCAAATCCTTTCATCCCGACCAGAAATTTCAGGGGTTTACGGTAAAACACTGTAAGCCCTTTTTTTGTGTCTAAGCTATTTGCCCCGCTATTTTTGTTCTGAAGGCTACGCGGATTTTCCAGAAAAGAGTTGTAT
>CAYJNA010000077.1:0-12036 GCA_964371225.1 uncultured Desulfovibrionaceae bacterium | reverse complement strand
TGACCGCCGTATTTTATTACTAATGTGGACATATATTTCTCTTATACTTGTGGGGGATTTTCAGCCAAAGTAGCCACCATAACCGCTTTAATGGTGTGCATACGATTTTCTGCTTCATCAAAAGCCACATTGGCAGGAGATTCAAAAACAGAATCATCCACTTCCATGGCTTCTATGCCATACTTTTGGTAAAGACTCTCACCAATTTCCGTATCTCTATTATGGAAAGAAGGTAAACAATGTAAAAACTTACACTGAGGATTACCTGTTTGTTCCATGGTTCTTTGCGTTACTTGATAGTCACGCAAGCGCGCAATGCGTTCTGCCCATACACTTTCAGGCTCACCCATGGATACCCATACATCTGTATAAATAAAATCGCAACCGCGCACGCCCGTGGCAACATCATCGGTCAGCGTGATTTTTGCACCGCTTTGAGCCGCAATTTCTTGCGCAAGGCCAACCATGGCAGGGTCAGTTTGCGAGCCTTCAGGGGCAATGGAGCGGAAATCCATACCCATTTTTGCAGCGCCAATCATAAGAGAGTTCCCCATATTATAACGGGCGTCGCCAATATAAGCAAAGGTCATCTCTTTCAGGGGCTTATCACAATGTTCTTGCATGGTGAGAAAATCTGCCAAAATTTGTGTGGGGTGAAATTCATTGGTGAGACCATTCCACACAGGTACATCGGCATACTGAGCTAAGGTTTCCACCAAATCTTGGCCAAAACCACGGTATTCAATGCCGTCATACATGCGCGACAATACACGTGCTGTATCGGCCATGGACTCTTTTTTCCCTATTTGCGAACCTGAAGGCCCCAAGTAGGTGGTGAAAGCTCCTTGATCGCGCGCGGCTACTTCAAAAGCGCAACGAGTGCGTGTGGAGTCTTTTTCAAAGAGGAGAGCGATATTTTTACCTTGCAAATAAGGAACTTCCTTACCGGCTTTCTTGGCAGCCTTTAAATGTGCCGAAAGACGTAATAAATAATCAATCTCTTGACTGGTAAAATCTAAAAGTTTTAAAAAGTCTCTATTCTTTAAAAACATATTTTATCTCCCCTCTGCAGCAATTT
Organism: uncultured Desulfovibrionaceae bacterium; assembly: GCA_964371225.1. Taxonomy (GTDB): domain Bacteria; phylum Desulfobacterota; class Desulfovibrionia; order Desulfovibrionales; family Desulfovibrionaceae; genus CAYJAD01. The sequence goes on along the minus strand of CAYJNA010000077.1, from coordinate 10,958 downwards.
TGAAATATAAAAACAAAGCGGAAGAATAGTCTTTTTAAGCCTTGGAGGCAAGAAATAAGTGCAGCAGGGGGAAAATGTTTATACTTTTGCCAAATCTTGTTCTAAAATACGCGCCAGCATGACATCCGCCTGCATGGCCGCCGCTTGCATAACGCGCGGCGCTAAAGGGGGCAAGGTGGCTATATCGGAAGTAAAATCTCCCACTATCACTAAGTAGCGCCCTAAATTTTTTTTCTGCATGGGCGGCCCACCGCATCCGGCAATACCAGAAGCGCTTACGGTGAAATGCCCTTGAAAAAGAGCGTGTTCCACAAAAAGCCTTTTACTCACAGCATCATCCAAGGCTTCCACCCACAAGGCAGATGTCTCTAACACCGACGCTATATTTTGATTATCCAAGCGCAAGCAGCGTTTTTCACAATGTATATGCGGACAAAGCTGCAAAAGTATTTCCTCCATGGCGTCCACCTTACGCATACCCACATGACGCGGAAAATACTGCTGTCTATTTAGGTTGGAGGCTTCCACCACATCATCATCAATGAGCACGAATTGGCGCACGCCGCTACGAGCCAAAAGCATAGCCACATTGGAACCAAGCCCCCCCACACCGGCAATACCCACACAGGCAGCATGTAGTTTTTGTAACTCTTCGGGTAAGAGATATTTTTCTAAACCTTGTGTTAATGTCTTTGGCATGAAAGCCCCCTATAAAATACCTAAAACCCCCGCACAGATTGCTGTGCAGAGGTTTGAGTGTTGACTGAGCCCACTGGAAAAAACCTTTCTACAGAAGAAAAGCTTTTTCCAGAGCCCTTTTTTAATTTTATTAGCTATGGTTCCCTATCATTGCAAGTAAGGTTGCATGGTAGCCGCATCGCATACTATCCACAGTAACCTTACTTGAAGAAGGTAGCATTTATATGTTTTTCATGCTTCTCGTTAATTCTGTTAGTTCATGGGCTTGGCTTGCCAACTCTTGTACAGAAAGCGTAGCACTATTCATATTTCTTGACGTAATCAGAGCAATTTCATTCACTTGAGACATGGCCATGCTGATGTTTTGCGTTGTGCTGGACTGCTCATCGGCGGCATGGGCAATGGCTTGTACTTGCTCTGCAGAATTTTTCGTCATGTCGTAAATTTCTGCCAAGGTATCGCCAGATTGCCCCACCAAGGACGTTGCTTTTTCAATGGCCTCATAGGAAGCCTTGGTTTGCAAGAGACTTTGGCTAGCATGTTGCTGAATTTCTGCTATGATTTTAGCAACTTCATTGGTAGAAGCCATGGTTTTTTCTGCCAATTTACGCACCTCATCGGCTACCACAGCAAAGCCTCTTCCTGCTTCACCTGCGCGTGCGGCCTCAATGGCTGCATTCAATGCCAAGAGATTGGTTTGGTCAGCAATTTCAGAAATAACACCCATAACTTGGTCAATAGATTTGGCGCTCACGTCCAGCTTTTGCATATCTTCCATAAGGTGCGTGGTTAAACCTTGCACATCTTGCATACTTTTGACGGCTTCGCTGGAAATAGCTTGTCCATCATGTGCTTTTCCCCCTGTGCTTGCAGACACTTGAGATGCAGAGCTAGCATTTTCTGCCACACGACGTACACTGGCGTCCATCTCGTCCATGGCCGAGGAAGTATCTGTAATTTGACTGGCTTGCTGCGCGGCTCCCGCTTCGCACTCATCAATGGTGGTAGAAAGTGCCTGTGTGGTTGCAGCCAAACGCTCAGCCACGGCGTCTAAAGAGGCTGCCACATCCAAAAGATGCTCTGTTTTCGCATTGGCACTTTGCTCTGCCTTGGCAGCTGAATGTAAGGCATCTTGAATTTGTGCGGCATTACGCTTGGATTCTTCCACCGCCTCTTCTGCTTCTGCAATTTTTTCTTTTAAGGCAAGCACCATGCGGCTTAAAGCACGACTCATGATAAGCACTTCATTCTTGCTTGCTTCGGAAGCATCATCGTCATTTATGGTTACGTTAAGGTCGCCATCGGCCACTTGTGAAGAAATTTTTGTCAATGCCCCTAAAGGACGCGTGATGGAATTAATGACGGAAATACAGGCAGGTACTACCAAGAGCACAAGAACAACTAAGCCTATGATGATGAACATCATATCTTTAAAAGCGCTTTCTTCCATGCTGGTCATAAGATCTTTTACTAAAACATCAACCAATTCCACATATACACCGGTTCCTATCCAATAAGGGGTACCGGGGATATTGGTAGAAAAACCCAATTTAGGAGCTAATTCTCCATTGGGCTTAGGAAAGACAAAGGTAACAAAATCTCTGCCCGCATTGGCATTTCTAGCCAATTGGCGCACATAATAAACGCCATTTTTATCTTGCGCATTGCCTAAATCCTTCCCTACCAATGCCCCATTCACAGGGTGGGCGATACATGTTGTACCGTCATAAGCAAAGAAGTAGCCTGTGTCTTCAAAATCAAAACGAGATTTTGAAGCAAAGTCTTGAATAATTTTCATCTGCTCTTCAGGGGACTTTCCTTGTACCAAGGTGGCAAGCCCTTCTGCAGCAGCTTCTGTTATATCCTTTATACGATTTTCTTGTAGGCTAAACATTTGCTCACGCGAAAGCTCTGCACTGGACTGAGCAATATCTTGGGAAGCCATATAAAAGCCTCCAAGTAACATCACCATGATGAGCAAAAATGTACACACCATGATGTAAATTCTACTTCCTATAGACAAGTTTTTTAGCATAACCTGCTCCCTTTTAAAATACTTTACGATAACTCACAAACTCTTATCGACATAAAAGTTAATCCCCTTAGCGCTTTAAGGGGATTAACCGTATTAGCTTTTCAAATTATACTTAGCCACATACAAGCGCCAAGTCATATACATGTTTGGGTATTGCATGATACCCACGTCACCTATTAAGACCACCTGCCGAAAAGAGGTAAAGGAATCATCTTTTCACAGCAACATACGCTACTCTAGGAAGGCAGTATTTATATGTTTTTCATACTTCTCGTTAATTCTGTTAATTCATGCGCTTGACTTGCCAAGTCTTGAACAGAAAGCGTAGCACTATTCATATTTCTTGATGTAACAAGAGCAATTTCGTTCACATGAGACATGGCTATGCTAATGTTTTGCGTTGTGCTGGACTGCTCATCGGCGGCATGGGCAATGGCCTGTACTTGCTCTGCAGAATTTTTCGTCATGTCGTAAATTTCTGCCAAGGTGTCACCTGATTGCCCTACCAAGGACGTTGCTTTTTCGATGGCCTCATAGGAAGCCTTGGTTTGCAAGAGACTTTGGCTAGCATGTTGCTGAATTTCTGCTATGATTTTAGCAACTTCATTGGTAGAAGCCATGGTTTTTTCTGCCAATTTACGCACTTCATCGGCTACCACAGCAAAGCCTCTTCCTGCTTCACCTGCGCGTGCGGCTTCAATGGCTGCATTCAATGCCAAGAGGTTGGTTTGGTCTGCAATTTCAGAAATAACACCCATAACTTGGTCAATGGACTTGGCGCTCACGTCCAGCTTTTGCATATCTTCCATAAGGTGCGTGGTTAAACCTTGCACATCTTGCATACTTTTAACGGCTTCGCTGGAAATAGCTTGTCCATCATGTGCCTTTTCCCCTGTACTTGCAGACACTTGAGATGCAGAGCTGGCATTTTCTGCCACACGACGCACACTGGCGTCCATCTCTTCCATGGCTGATGAAGTATCTGTAATTTGACTGGCCTGTTGCGCGGCTCCCGCTTCGCATTCATCAATAGTTGCAGAAAGAGATTGTGTGGTTGCAGCCAAACGCTCTGCCACGGCATCTAAAGAAGCCGCCACATCCAGAAGATGCTCTGTTTTGGCATTGGCACTTTGCTCTGCCTTGGCAGCTGAATTTAAGGCATCTTGAATTTGTGCGGCATTACGCTTGGATTCTTCCACTGCTTCTTCCGCTTCTGCAATTTTTTCTTTTAAAGCAACCACCATGCGACTTAAAGCGCGGCTCATGATGAGCACCTCATTTTTACTTGCTTCGGAAGCATCCTCCGCATTTATGGTTACGTTTAGGTCACCATCGGCCACTTGTGAAGAAACTTTTGTCAATGCTCCTAAAGGACGCGTGATGGAATTAATAATGGAAATACAAGCAGGCACCATAATAACTACCAAGACCAACAAAGCAATAACAATATACGTAATATCTTTAGCGGCGCTTTCTTCCATATTGGACATAAGCTTTGCCACCAAGGTATCTACATGGTCTGTGTATACCCCTGTGCCCATCCAAAAAGGCGTTCCCGGAATATTCATGGAAAAGCCAAGCTTTGGTGCCATCTCTCCATTGGGTTTTGCAAAGACAAAGTTTACAAACTTGCTACCTCCGGCGGCATTATCGGCAAGTTCGCGCACAAAATACACACCATTTTTATCTTTTATGTCCCTTAAATCCTGACCAACCAATTTTTCATTGACGGGCAAGGCTATACACGTTGTGCCTTCATAAACAAAAAAGTACCCTGTATCTTCAAAATCAAAGCGCGATTTAGAAGTAAAATCACGCAAAATTTGAATTTGTTCTTCTCGGTTTTTTCCCTTAAGCAAGGTTTCCAAACCTTCCACCGTGGCCATGGTAATGTCTTTTATGCGATTTTCTTGCAAGCTAAACATTTGCGCACGAGAAAGACTCGCACTGGATTGCGCAATATCTAAGGAAGCAACATAAAAGCCGCCCACTAATAGAAAGGTGATAATCAAAAAACTACATACGATGGCATAAATTCTGACACCAATGGAAAAATTTTTTAGCATAACCCGCTCCCTTTTAATAGACTTTTACTAGTGCATATTCTCTTATCGGCATAATAGTTAATCCCCTTAGAGCCCTAAGGGGATTAATCGTACTAGTTTTTCAAGCTATGAATAGGCGCGGGTATACGACCACCAAGAGAAATGAATGCTGAAGCATCCCCTTTGGGCACTGGCATGATACCTGCTTTACCTAAAAGACCGCCAAAACACACTGTATCCCCCACACCCTTTCCCGGAACGGGAATAAGTCTTACGGCTGTGGTTTTATTATTAATCATACCTATGGCCATTTCATCGGCAATAATGCCTGAAATGGTGCTGGGGGCAGTGTCTCCGGGGATGGCTATCATGTCCAGCCCCACAGAGCACACAGAAGTCATGGCTTCCAATTTCTCCAAAGTTAAAAGACCGGCATTGGCCGCAGCCTCAATGCTGGCATCTTCCGACACGGGAATAAAAGCCCCTGAAAGGCCACCCACCGAAGATGAAGCAAAGGAACCACCTTTTTTCACGGCGTCATTAAGCATAGCTAGTACGGCGGTACTCCCAGGGGCGCCAATATGAGAAAGACCTAAGCTTTCAAAAATTTCTCCCACAGAGTCCCCCACCGCTGGCGTAGGTGCTAAAGAAAGATCTGCCACACCAAAGGGAACTTCCAAGCGTTTGGAAACTTCTTTACCAATGATTTCCCCCACGCGTGTCACTTTAAAGGCTGTACGCTTAATAACATCAGCCACGTCTAGCAATGTAAAATGCTCCCCAGAAGAACGCGCCGCGTTCACGGCTCGGTCTATGGCTTTTTTCACCACTCCGGGGCCGGAAACACCTACATTGATAACCACATCAGGCTCACCTACGCCCAGATAAGCTCCGGCCATAAAGGGAACATCTTGGGGGATATTGGCAAAAATAACCAGCTTTGCGCATCCTATACCATCACGATCGGCAGTGGCTTCGGCTGTTTTAATGACTTGTTGCCCCATAAGTGCCACAGCATCCATATTAATGCCGGAGCGCGATGAAGCCACATTGATGGAAGAGCAAATACGATCCGTAGTGGAGAGCGCTTCCGGTAAAGATTCTAATAAAGCCCTGTCAGCGCGGGTAAATCCTTTTTCTACCAATGCCGTGTAGCCACCCAAAAAGTCCACACCGGCTTCTTTCGCTGCTTCATCCAAAGCTTGGCAAATACGCACCATGCCTGCGGCATCAAAAGGGCCACCCACCACGGCAATGGGGCTCACACTTATGCGTTTATTCACCACAGGAATACCGTATTTATCGCCTACTTCATTGCACACTTGTACAAGATGTTTAGCATGATGGCTGATTTTCTTACGTATATTAGAAGTAAACACGTCAATATCATGGCTTTGGCAGTCAAATAAGCTAATTCCCAAAGTTACTGTGCGCATATCCAAATGTTCATTACGCACCATATTTAAAGTGCTGATTATTTCGCGATCTGAAAGCATAGTTATTCCCTTTTTATCTCAATAATTACATAGGAGAAATACGATGAATGGCTTCGAAAATATCTTTATGTTGCACGCTTATGCGCAAGGCAAACTTTTGCCCCTGCTCTTGCAATTCTTGGCGTAATATTTGTAAATCCAAACTATCCGGCACCATAACTTCAAAAACAAATAAGGCTTGATTTTCACCGCCTTCGTTCATAAGTGCTTTTAAGTTTTCAATATTAACTTGATGACGCCCAAAAATAGTACATAAAGCTGCCATGAGTCCTGTAGCATTGGGCCCGTGTGCTGTCACCACAAAGGGCGAACACTGCACAGAGTCTTTCCATGCTGTGGGGCTGGTGGGGCGCACAATGACCGAAAGGTCTACCTGACGTTTGGCAAGCCCCTCGCTTAAATGTTTATATAAAGACTCTACCGTAATGGAATTAGGCGCTATCACAGTAAAAATAGCTGCAAACTCGCCATTGGAAATGGTTTGTGAAACCACAACAATATCGCATTGCGCTTCTTCAAACAATGAAGATACAGCCGCAACAATGCCTGGGCAATCACGCCCTAAAAAAGAAATAACTAATGAATGCATACTTTCCTTCCTCATATACAAGGGTCCTGCACAATTGTTTTCGAGTTGTGTTTTTGTGCTTTTGCAATACATTGTCTTTTTGTGAAAATGTATCTGTGCAGGACAAAAGGCACAAAAAACAATCGCTTAACAGCGCAAGTGAATTGCGCTTACTCTTGTTTTTTGGTCACATTGACTATCGTCAACGTTCCAAAAGACTCCACATACTAAATTATGCAGGAGTCTTTATACAGCACTAAGTACCACCTCATTGCAAAGTAGTTTTTCTCTACAATTAATTAAACAAAAGAACTCGAACCGTAGTGTTCTTTTCCAACTTAGCACAGTCTTTAGGGATATAAACAAGGCCATGACTTGCCATCATGGTATGTAGGGATCCTGATAAAGACAACACAGGATAGGCCACAATAAGCCCATCTTCTATGAATTCTAAACGTACCCGCGCATATTCCACATGCTGTATGGAAGAATAGACATCTTCACTCAACTGTGCATAGCACTGCTTCCACACTATGGGGTTTTCTTGCTTAAAGGGCTGTTGAATACCTTGCAAGTGACGTAAAAAAGGCTGACCCAACACATGCATAAGCACATGAATGGTTGTAATATGGCTTGGTAAAATCCAAATACTTTTGTTCCCTGCATGAAGTAATACAAGCTCAGCCCCAGGCAAAATTTCCACGCCTTGGCAAAAAACTTCAAGCCCATGGCGCTGTGGTAAGTTTTCTAAAGCCTTCAATAAGCATTCTTGCCAAGGGGCACCATTGCTAATGGCTATAAAAATAACATGGGCAGAACTGAGTAAAGTTCTTTCTAAAGCTTCGGTAATTTTATCTTCTTCATTGGGTACAATGCCATGAAAACGCGGCATGCCGCCGGCTTCGCGCACAAGGGCAGCTAAGGCATGGCTATTAATATCACGCACTTGCCCTGCATATACCGAGGAATACACAGGCACAAGTTCATCTCCCACAGAAATAAGCGCCACTTGTGGTCTTTTATGCGCCGTCACATGTACAGTATGATGTACAGCGCCATGTACTATATTATCAAGATTTATATTTTCTTCTTTAATACCTGTAGAAGCCAGTAAGGCTACTTCTTGGGGACGCAAAAAAGTGCTCGAAGGTAGGAGGCGGGCATTTAAAATGGCATCTTCCCCACGTGCTATGACATTTTGCATAAAGGTAATACAAGCACATATTTCAAGCGAAAAAGCTGTAGTATCAGTGCCTTGTTCTACTGCATGTTTTTTTGCTTGTTCAGGCAATACAATGGCATCGGCGCCTTCCGGTAGGATAGCCCCTATGGACACATACATGCATTGCCCGCTTTGTATATCGCTTTTGGGTATACTGCCCGCAGAGCAAGTGCCAATACACTGTAAAAAAATGGGATTTTGAGGACTTGCCGTACTAACATCAGCCCAACGCACAGCATAGCCTTCCAAACCTGCGCAATGTGTCAAGGGTACGGTGTCTGCGGCATCAATATCTTGAGCCAAAGTTCGTCCCTCTAAACCTTCTAAAAGACTTACATCTTCTCCGCCCAATGGAGCGAAGCTTACTAAATACTCTTGAACCTCAACCTCTGAACGCGGTGAGGTATGTCTGTACAACATGCGCATCATTCCCTTTTGCATTTTACGATAAAAACATATATGCATTATATAATGTTATTATGGTCTCTGTATAGCCCCCTAAAGCCTAAAAAAATGAAATTTTATATCAAAATATTTATAAGGATGTTTTTATGCAAGAGAAAGTCATTTTAGCCACGCGTAACGCGGGAAAAATTAGAGAGCTTCATGATGTTTTACAAAAATATGGTCTTATAGTTTTAGGACTGGAGGCTTTTCCCCATTTGGAAGACATTGAAGAAACAGGCCTCACTTTTGAAGAAAATGCCTTGCTAAAAGCTAAATACGTGGCTGAAAAAACTGGCCTTCTTGCCATTGCAGATGATTCTGGCCTTGAAGTAGATGCTTTACAAGGAGCCCCAGGCATTTATTCTGCCCGCTATAGCAATGACATGGAATCATTACCCCATGAAACTAAAGACCAACGTAATATGCGCAAGCTTTTACAAGAATTACAAGATGTTCCCAGTGAAAAACGCAATGCACGCTTTGTATGTGCCATGGCAGCTTGCAAACCTCAGGGGCAACATGTGGTAGTGCGTGGCACATGGGAAGGTATGATTTTAGAAAGCGCAGTGGGGCATAATGGCTTTGGGTATGACCCTGTTTTTTTTGATGTCAGCTTACAACGCTCTGCTGCTGAATTAAGTAAGGAAGAAAAAAATACTCGTAGTCATCGCGGGAATGCTTTAGAAAAACTCCTCCATGTTTGGCAAAACTTTCAGAGCTAAATTATAATTTTAAGACACCTCCATTATGAATGCAAAAACGTTAGGATATATCATGGCCATTTTGGCTGTTGTCATCTGGGCTGGAAACTTTGTAGCAGCGCGCGCTGTGGCTTTTTCCATCCCCCCTGTACAGATGAATGTATGGCGCTGGACAGTGGCTCTTATTTGCATTCTTCCCTTTGCTCTACCCCATTGGAAACACGATTGGCCCATCTTAAAAAAACATTTGCCCTACCTCACGGCATGGAGCTTTGTGGGCGTTACCTGCCTCAATGCTTTTTTTTACCAAGCAGGAAGCACCACCACCAGCATTAACATGGTGCTTTTTGTGCCTTCTGCTCCCATTATCATCATGCTACTTTCACGCATTTACTGTGCAGAGCCCATCACATGGCGCCGTCTTAGTGGCGTTGTCATCATCATAGCTGGGCTCTTACTCTTAGTTTCACGGGGTAATCTACAAAATATTTTAGATTTACGCATTAGCAGCGGAGATATTTGGAGTATTGGCGGTGTGGCTTGTTTTGGCATTTATTCTTTTATTACACGCTACAGACCCCAAGGTATTGCTGTAGCAAGTATGCTTACCACGACTTTTACCATTGGGATTTTACTCAGCCTTCCTCCTTTAGCATGGGAAGTTGTAACGCGACCAAACCCCACATGGAACTATGGCGTCATAGGTGCCATACTGTACGCCGGCATTGGATGCTCAAGCATTGCATATCTTTTGTGGACAAAAGCCATTGATGCCATAGGCCCTGTATCTGCCGGCATGATTTATTATTCCATTCCCCTCTTTACTGCCCTTGAAGGCGTGCTTATTTTAGGTGAGAAAGTAACATTATTACACTTCATGGGCGGCACCCTTATGCTTACAGGCATGTTACTAGCCACTTTGCCGCAAAAAGCTTAGTTTCGCCCATAAATTAAAGGCTTACATCTTTTCCATATTTTATTATCTTCATTCTTTTTGTTTACAAATGGTGCAAGTCCATGTAGTCATGCCTGCATAAATAGTAAAGTACTTACTTTCAATACTTTCTTTTAATGTATACACATAGGGATTCTCATGAGCGAAATATACACTCTCTACGAAGGAAAATTAGTTGTTTCCAACGCAAAAAAAGTTTCTGGTTTCACGAAATTTGTTTTAAGTCTGTTTTGTCTAGCTTTAGCTGCTGGCAGTGGCTTTATGTATGCTAAAGATAAATTTGCCCTTGCACCCAATACGCACGTCATCTCTCTTGAAGATTATCAAAATTACTTAGAGCAAGAGCGCACTCTTCAAGTGGCCTTAGAGCAAAATATTAAACGAAAAGATTATGTGCTTGATCATGAAAAATTAAAAAGCATTTTTAATCAAGTTTTCCCCAAGGTACGTATCAGCGACGCGCTTAAAGATCAGTATATTGATTCCGTGGCCAAATGGGGTGCAGAGTATTCCATCCCCCCCTTACTTCTTTTAAGTATCATATGGCGTGAAAGTTTTTTTGACGCTTCTACGCATTCTTCAGCCAATGCACGCGGCCCCATGCAAGTTATCTATAAATATCATGATGAAAAATTAACTCGCATTGGCAAAGGAGAAATGGACTTACACGATGTGGATACAGGCATTCGCATTGGCAGTGAAATTATGCGTGAATATTTTGACCGCTTTGACCAAGATATTTTTAAAACCATGAAAGCCTATGTGGGCGGTACACATAAAACCTATGCGC
>CAYJNA010000076.1:0-12449 GCA_964371225.1 uncultured Desulfovibrionaceae bacterium | reverse complement strand
TCTATATGTCCTTTTTTATCACAAAATGCATCTAAGTCCTCTGCCTTTTCACAAAAAATAAGCTAACACACTTTTTTTACATGTTTTATTTTTTCATCAAAGATGTTATGCCAATGTAATCCTCCATAAATTTATCACAATGTATAGGAGTTCATATGCATATTCTCATCCTTGGTGGCAGCGGATTTTTAGGGCAACACCTAGCCCTTGCTTTACAGAACAAAGGGCACACCGTAACCATTTCATCCCGAAACACCAAAGCTTCCGCCTCTGACAGCACAATTTTTGGCAGAAAAATATATTGGGATGCGCGCACACCTCATGCTCTTCTCCCGCATCTTACAGAATGCCACGGCGTTATAAATCTTATTGGTGCCAATATAGGCCAAAAGAGATGGACGCAACAACGCAAAAAAGAAATTTTGTACAGTCGAATCACGGCAACGCAAGCCTTAGCCTCTGCTCTCAGCCGTATGAAAGAAGAGCAAATGCCGCTGCCACAACATATTATACAAGCCTCAGCCATAGGATATTATGGCCTGTGGGACGATGCAAACACGGCCCCTTTGTGTACAGAACACACCTTACATGATACATGGCAAGACATTGGCTTCACGCTAGAAGAAGAATTAGCGCACATTCCCACATGGGGATTTCTCTCTCAAGTGTGTACACAGTGGGAAAAAGCCACAACACCCATATCCTTACTAGAAACTCACCTTTGCATACTTCGTTTTGCCCCCATAATAGGACGCACTGCCATTTCACAAAATATTTCCTGTCACAGTGCAGAAGTAGCCGGCTTTCTGCGCCCCCTACTTCCTCCCTTTCAATTGGGTCTTGGAGGTGTATTGGGCACAGGAAAGCAACCCTTTAGCTGGATACATGTAAATGACGCCGTCAATGCTCTTTTACATGCGCTAGAGCGCAAAGCCCAAGGGGTATACACCCTCTGTAGCCCGCAAGAATCCAACATGAAAAATTTTGTACACATATTGGGCTCTGTTTTACAAAAACCCACTTTTTTACCCATGCCCGCCCCTGCGATACGATTACTTTTAGGCTCCATGGCCGATGAACTCATTCTAAAAGGGCAAAAATGTTTTCCCCAAAGATTACATGATGAAGAATTTACTTTTATCTATGCCGATCTTGCACAAGCCTTGGAAGCGTGCTTGTGCCTTCCTAAAAAGTCTTAATTGACTACCAAACCTACCCTCCCTAGCACTGGGGTGAACCCGCTTTCACCCCAGTCAAAAGACTGACAAAACCACTAAACATCCACAGTAGCCCCCTCCAAAGAGTAAAAATATTTTATCATAACAGCTAGTTATAGACATGGCACAACCTTTGCTAAGCAGTAAGTATACTTTGAAAACTGCAAAAGCAGGAGAGTCCCATGAGCACAGAACTTTTTTCATCTCAAATACAATTGGTCGGCAAAGTGCTGGACATGCGCTTACAGCGCCAAAATGTCATTAACAGTAATCTAGCCAACGTCAATACGCCCAAGTACAAGCCACGTGAGCTTGAATTTGAAGACGAGTTACAAAAAGCTTTGGGGCTTGATATGAAAGGAACCATGGCTCAAACATCGGGTAATCACTTGCCCTCATCTTTCAATGCCAGAAATTTTCAGCCTGAATGGTTTAAGCAATTCACCCCACGTGAGATTCACGGGGAAGACCGCGTAAACCTTGATAAAGAAATGACAAAATTGGCTAAAAACCAGTTACAATACCAAGCCTTAACACAAATTATTCAAAAGAATTTTGAAGGCATAAAAACTATAATCACGGAAGGTAAGCAATAATGGACTTCATGACAGCTCTTGACATTAGTGCTTCTGCCCTTAGTGCAGACCGCACCCAGATGAATGTCATCTCCATGAACCTTGCCAATGCCAAAACCACCCGCACCCCTATGGGCGGCCCTTATCAAAGGCGCACGGTGGTAAGAGCGGCAACGGATGTGGATGACCCCTTTTCGGTACATATGCGCTCAGCCCTTGACCGTGAACTCAAAGGCGTGCGTGTAATGGCAGTATCTATTGATAGCCGCCCTTTAAAACAAGTGTATCAACCCGGCCACCCTGACGCCAATGCTGAAGGTTATGTTTTTTACCCAGACATCAACGTGGTAGAAGAAATGGCCAATCTTATGACAGCACAGCGTAACTATGAAGCCAATGTATCCACCATGGATGCTGTAAAACAAATGTATAATAAAGCTTTAGAAATCGGTAAATAGCCACTCACTAAGAAGGATGTAAGGAGAATATTATGAGCACAAATACAACAGGCATACAAGCATACACCAGCGCTTTAGAACATTTTGGACAAACAGAAGCCAATCTTAAGCAAGCCACCGTGGGCACTACTGCCTCTAACATGTCTTTTGCAAATGTGCTTGATCAATCCCTCTTACGTGATAGCGTAGATAAGGGCGAAAACTTTGGCGCACATTCTGACTTCATTAAACAGCGTGTGGCACAAACGCTCCCCACTGCTAACCCAAATTCTTTTACAGATACCGTTTCCAACAGCGTAGAAAAGCTTCAGACTTTGCAACATGCTAAAGCTTCCGCCATTGATAACTTTGCTTCTGGGCGTAATCAAAATGTTCACGAACTTATGATTACCTTACAAAAAGCCAGCGTAGCCATGAGCCTTACCTCAGCTGTACGCGGTAAAGTGATGGAAGCCTATAAAGAGTTAAGCCGTATTCAATTTTAATGCCTTCTGGCTAGGCTTTTTACAACGATTTTTAGGGGAAGTAAAAAACTTCCCCTTTTTTTATGCTAGAACATCTAGATTTACATTTTTTTATAAAACTTCTTTTGCATTACACAGTTTTTCATGAAGTGACGTGTGCAATCTTTTTTTACTAACAGTTAAGTAGTTCTCAGTGTCGACTATCATGACTGATGCTTAAAAACGTGTTTCCATTATTTTTTAAGCAAGACACGCTCAGTACAATTAGACTATAATAGCGTATTTTTTCAAGGAAAAAAACCTTCAAAAATACATGTTGGCACAGTCTATGCTAGTATAGAAATGTACTGCTAATTTTTTGACACACGGAGTCCTTATGCAAACACCTGATTTCAAACAATACGGCGAACAGTTGAAAGAAATGTGGGAAAACTTCAGTCTCACACAGCGCATGATTATTGGTGGCGTAGCCATAGCTACCATAGCTGGCTTCATTGCCCTTACCGTGTGGATGAATAAGACTGACTACCAAACACTTTATACCAACTTAAGCCCTGAAGACGCCGCCAGCGTCGTCAGCACTTTACAAAAAGACAATATTCCTTATGAACTGGCCAACAACGGCACATCCATTTTGGTGGCTGCCGAGCAAGTTTATGACCTGCGCATTAAAATTGCCGGTGAAGGAAATCTTGTAGGTCAAGGTATTGGTTTTGAAATTTTTGACGAAACCAAGGTAGGCCAAACAGACTTCGTACAAAAAATTAACTATATGCGCGCACTACAAGGCGAATTAGCTCGCACTCTGAGCGCTTTCCCCAGCGTAGATACAGCACGCATACACTTAGTTATGCCGCAGCGTTCTCTTTTTGTGGAAGAACAACAACAGCCTTCCGCTTCGGTGGTTTTAAAGCTGAAAGATCAATCCAGAAAGCCCGACGCCAAGGAAATTCAATCCATTGTAAACATGATGCTCATGTCTGTGGAAGGTTTAACCAAGGCGCATCTTTCCATTACCGATAGCCGCGGTGCTGTACTTTTCCGCCCAGAAACCGACGCACTCACAGGCATTTCTTCTACACAAATGGAACATAAATTACGCGTACAGCGTGATCTTGAGCGTCGTATTGATGAAATGCTCTCCCCTGTCTTTGGCCCTGGTCGCGTTATTTCTAAAGTAAACGTAGACATGGACTTTAGCCAAAAAACCATACGCCGTGAAATTTATGACCCCGAACAAACCGCTGTGCGCTCTGAACAACGCAGTGAAGAACAACAAAAAGGTCAAGCCAACTTAGAAGGCGGCGCCCCCGATGTAAACTTCCGCGGTGATGGTATTACAGGCTCTGTATCTACGCAAGACGGCAGTCGCGAAACACGTACGACAAACTATGAAATTAACAAAGAAGAACAAAATATTATAGCCAATGTGGGCGATGTAAAACGCCTTACTGTGGCTGTTATTGTGGACGGTACGTATCAGAAAGTTGATGGCGCTTGGGCCTTTACGCCGCGCACAGCTGAAGAAATCACCCGCATTGAACAATTGGTAGCCAATGCCGTAGGCCTTGACCAAAAACGTGGCGACGCCCTTGAAGTGAGCTCTGTGCCCTTCAATGACTCTGCGCCTCCACCAGATCCTAACTTAGCTGATGTTATTGTAAACTATGCAGATCGCCTCGGCCAGCCCATTTTAAATGCACTCTTAGCCTTCTTATTCCTCATGTTGGTGGTGCGTCCTGTGGTTCTTGCCCTCATTCGTCCTAAAGTAGAAGCCGGTGAAGCTGTGGAAGGGCTTGAAGGCTTGCCTTCAGCCGAAGAACAATTGGCTTTATACGAAGCTTTAGAAGAAGCTGCTCGCGCTGAAGAAGCTGGTGCTTTAGAAAGTCTGGATGACGATGATGACCTTATGCTCTTTAAAGATGTGGAATCCTTACGCGTTAATATCTTTAATCTATCAGAACAGCATATGGATCAGGTTATTGTAATCATGAGAGGATGGATTAAAGATGGCGAACGAGTCCGTGCGTAAAGCTCTTGAGCTAGCAAAAAAAGGTGATACCAGTGCCATGGAAGAAGTGCGCACTTGGCAAAAAAACCAAAGAGAAACCACTCGAAGAGTGGAAGAGTTGAAACTACGTCTCTTGCAGCTTTCTGAGAAACACTGGGAACAGAGCATTAACATTATTAAGAACTGGCTTGACAAAGGCTAAAAGCCTTGCAAAAATATGAACATTAGGTATGCTTTCGGCGCGTGGTGATATATTGCCAATAAAATGACGAAGCATGGTTTAGATATTTGGGGTAGTAAAGGAGAGGTAAATGGAATTAACCGGTCAAGAGAAGATAGCCGTTTTGCTGTTGTCTATGGGGGATAAGTTCACCTCCGATGTCTTCAAGCGTATGGACCGTCAAGAAATTGCCACTATCTCCAAAGCCATTGTAAACCTTGAACCTGTTCCCAAGGAAATGGTGGAAGAAGTCATGCGCGAATTCCACACTGCCCTTGTGGAAGGGGTGGATATGATTTCTGGCGGCTCTGAGATTTTGCGTCGCATGCTCATGAAAAATGTGGACTCAGAAACCGCTAAATATATCATGGATACCCTTAATCTTAATACAGGCCCTGCACCTTTCCGTGAGCTTGAGTCTGTAAGCCCGCGTCTATTGGCTCAAATTTTACGCAACGAACACCCGCAAACCTTGGCACTTATTCTTGGACATTTACACCCAGACCAAGCAGCCAATTTGCTTACCAACCTCCCCGCAGGTGTTCGCGCAGAAATACTTTTACGTCTTGCCAGCTTAGAAGCTGTGCCTGCAGATATGCTTATGGAAGTGGATAAAGTATTACAAAGTCAACTTATTGCCATGGGCGGTAAGGAAGGCAAGAAAGTGGGTGGTACCCAAGCAGTGGCTGAAATCCTCAACGCTGTGGACCGCGCCACGGAAGAAGAAGTTCTTTCTGAAATTGAAGAAGATTCTGCACAGCTTGCTGAAGACATTCGTAATCTTATGTTCGTATTTGACGATTGCCGCTCTCTTGATGATAAGAGCATGCGTGAAGTTCTTAAGGAAATTTCCAACGAAGACCTTACCATGGCTTTACGCGGTGCATCCGATGACCTTAAAGATAAGTTCTTTAAAAACATGTCAGAGCGCGCTGCCAATATGATTCGCGAAGAGTTGGAGTACATGGGCCCCACACGCCTTGCCGATGTGGAAGCAGCACAGCAAGGTGTGGTACGCACAGTGCGTCGCCTTGAAGCAGAAGGCAAAGTTACCATTAACCGCGGCAGCAGCGACGTCTTTATCTAATCATGAGTACGGACGATACTAAAAAATGGGGTACTATCTTTTTAGATGCCAGCAGGGAATCTAGCCTTTCTAAGCTTGATGCCATGCAAGCTGCTTCGCGCCAAGAACAGTGGAATCAAAAGGCACAGCAGGACTATTTAGAAAAAGTACGCCAAAAAGCCATTGATCGTGCTCGCGAAATATTAGGCGAAGCCTATACCGAAAGACTGAGCGTTTTAGAAGAAGCCGAACGCGAAGCCGAACGTATACGTGAGGATGCACGCGCCGCTTACACCACAGCAGAAGAAGTACGTAATCAAGCGCAAGAGGTACGCCATGAAGCGCAAGGCGAATTGGATAGCGCTACGCACATTCGTAACTCTGCCCACGAAGAAGGTTTTCAAGCCGGCATTGCAGCAGCACAAGAAGAGCTTACACATTTCCGTATGGCTATGGGCTCCTCTGTTGCGGGAGTTTTGCAAGCTATTACAGCGCAAAGCATGTATATTTTCAATGACTGGCGCAGTGAATTGGTAGAACTTGTCAAAGTTTGCGTGGAAAAAGGCACCAATGTGGTGCTGAGCGAAAAACATACCGCAGTGCTTGAGGCCATGCTTTTAAGAGCTGTACGCAATCTTGATGAGCGCCGTTCTGTGACCTTACGCGTTAATCCCGACGATGAATCCGTAGTGGCAGACCTTTTCAACGCTGCCAAGGAAAAAAACCCTGACCTTGCCCCGTGGCGCATTAGTACAGACCCTGCCCTAGAACCTGGGGATATTGTGGCTGAAAGCCTCACCGGTACAGTGGATAGCCGTCGTGAACTCTATCACTCCATGGTAAAAAATATCATAGAATATCTTTCCTTACCTGAGTCACAATCGGAAAGTGATGCATTGCAGCGCGTCCATACTATTTTAGA
Source organism: uncultured Desulfovibrionaceae bacterium (assembly GCA_964371225.1). Taxonomy (GTDB): domain Bacteria; phylum Desulfobacterota; class Desulfovibrionia; order Desulfovibrionales; family Desulfovibrionaceae; genus CAYJAD01. Next base: position 5,516 of record CAYJNA010000076.1, on the reverse strand, counting down.
AGAAGAAATTCAAAAAGTTATGGAACTAACGCCTGTCATGCCAGAGCCAGAGCCAGAACCGGAGCCAGACCCCAACGCTGAACCGGCTCCCTTACCGGAATCCACAGCGCCCATTTTCGACCCTGCCACAGCGCATATACCGGAAATGAATCCTAGCATGACGCCTGAACATGCGAAGCTAGCCTCTGAACCATTGCCCAATCAGGAATTTATGTCTCATGATTTTCCGCCACAAATAACGGACCCCATGACAGATGCGCACATGGATACACCTCATGACACATCTTCCTTGCAATTTGATGCATCAGACCCATTGGCACCTACAGACTTTACGCCTCCTGCATCTGCTTCAGCCCCAGCGCGTGTTTCTTTTGACCATGTGGAAACGGTGCAAGGTATGCCTGTTTCCATTGAAGAATTTGAAAAGCAAAAGCAGCTGGCAGAAAAAAAACATATGGAGAGCTTGCTTGGCTTAGAGCCTAGCCGCCAAGAATTGGAAGAAGAACTGTTGCCTGTGGAAACAGCACTTCCCACCGCGCATATGCAAGAAAGCGCAGAAGAAATACCAGAAGTAGAAGATATTACTACGCACATTTCTGACCTTGACAATGTGACTGTTGACGACTTGGGTATTGACGATTTGGATGGCGAAACCAATGGTTCTTTAAATACAGACATGCCAAATCCCTTGGATGAACAAGGTCTGCCCATCAGTGCTTTTGAAAAAGAAGACTTTGACAGCGAAACCTTTTTTGAACAAAGCCACGAAGCCTACAGTCCTTTGAAGGATAAAGCATGAAGCTAGATCCGCGCACGTGCCGGCAGCTCTTAGAAAAGGCCAGTCCCCTACAAATTTTTGGCAAAGTCACCAAAGTGGTGGGTCTTGTGGCAGAAGGTAGCGGTCTCCGCATGCCCCTTGGCGCTGTTTGTCATATGATTCCAGACACAGGTGCTGAAGGTATTGCCGCGGAAGTGGTAGGCTTTCGCGATAATAATTTACTTTTCATGCCCTATGGGGACATGCGCGGCATTCGCCCCGGCAGTCTTATTCGCAACTCCTCTTTGCCTCCCTATTTTCCCGTGGGGCCACATATATTAGGCCGCACCCTTGATGCTTTTGGTGCCCCCTTGGACGGTGGCCCTCCCATAAGCACAGAAATTTTTTCTTCGGCATCAGGGCAGCAACCAGAAAACATAGATGTTTTCACACAAAAAATGGAAGAGCAAAAAGCTTTTAGCCCTGTTTGGTTGCCTGAAGCCTTAACTACATGGCAACAAGATATGGCACCCATTTATGCCGACCCTCCAAGCCCATTACAACGCCCACGCATCACGGATATTCTTGATGTGGGTGTACGCAGTATCAATAGTTTACTCACCCTTGGCAAAGGGCAACGCGTGGGCATTATGGCCGGCTCCGGGGTAGGTAAATCTACACTTATGGGCATGATGGCGCGCTATACCAAGGCCGATGTCAACGTCATAGCCCTCATTGGCGAACGTGGACGCGAAGTATTAGAATTTATGGAGCGTGATCTTGGGCCAGAGGGAATGGCGCGTTCTGTGCTGGTCATTGCCACGTCAGATCAATCTCCCTTGGTGCGTATGCGTGCTGCCTATGCCGCCACCGCCGCCGCCGAATATTTTCGCGATAAGGGCAAAGACGTCTTGTTGATGATGGACTCTGTTACGCGTTTTGCCATGGCCGCCCGCGAAGTGGGTCTTGCCATTGGCGAACCACCCACCACCAAGGGCTATACCCCCACAGTTTTTGCTCAATTACCTAAATTATTAGAACGTGCCGGTCGCTCTCATAAGGGCACCATCACAGGCATTTATACCGTTCTTGTGGATGGGGATGACTTTAACGAACCCATTGCCGACGCCGTTCGCTCTATCTTGGACGGGCATATTGTCCTTACCCGCGACTTAGCCGACCAAGGTCACTTTCCCGCCATTGATGTACTTAAATCCATCAGCCGTTTGCGCTCTGACATTTGTGATCAGCCTGATATTTTGGCGGGTCGTTGTGTTACCTCACTTATGAGCACCTATCGTAAGGCTGAAGATATGATTACCATTGGTGCTTATGCCCAAGGCTCTAATCCTGATATTGATGCCTCCATTGCTAAAATACCCCATATTAACACCTTTCTACAGCAAAGTGTAGAAGATTCTCAAACGCTTGAACAATCCATGCAAGCCATGAGAATGTTGGTGAATGGCTAAAAAGCACTATTTGCAAAGTAAGCTCTGCAAAACAACATCCTCATTGACGCTATAATATCTGCTTTATTATCTTTGTATTTCCCTTAAGCATAATTTTTTTGCGGTAAAATTCCCCCAAAAAAGTATCTTCTCCAAAGCAATATCATATCCTCTTTTCTTCCTGCTTGACAAAGCGCCCTACCTAGTTAAAAATTCTCCTTCACAAATTTTTATAATGAGGTTTACCATGGCTAACGTACGCTCCACTTATACAGACTCTTGTAATTTTTTTGGAAACAGCACCCCCCAAGAACTTGCTGCAACCTATGGCACCCCCCTTTATGTTTATAATGAAAATATCTTACGCACACGCTGCCAAGAACTGAACGCTCTTTCCAGCCATGAAGGCTTTCGCGTAAACTATTCTGCCAAAGCCAATACCAACCTTGAGCTTTTGAAAATTATTCATCAAGAAAATTGTGTGGTAGATGCCATGAGCCCCGGTGAATTGTTCATGAATCAAAAAGCCGGTTTTCCCAATGAAAAAATCCTCTATGTTTGTAATAATGTTTCTGCAGAAGAATTACAAAATGCCGTCAATAACAATCTGCTTATTAGCGTAGACTCCTTGTCTCAGTTAGAGCTTTTGGGCTCTTTGAATAAGGGTGGTAAAGTGATGGTGCGTTTTAACCCCGGCATTGGGGCAGGACATCACCAAAAAGTTATTACCGCCGGTAAAGAAACTAAATTTGGCGTAACTCCTGACATGGTGGCAGATGTCTTTGCAGTGCTAGAAAAATACAATCTGACTCTTGCAGGCATTAATCAGCATATTGGCTCCCTCTTCATGGAAGCTGATGGCTATCTTGATGCCGCTGCCTTCTTGCTTTCCTTGGCCGAAACCTTACCACAAGGCGCCTTGGAAAAACTGGAAGTCATTGACTTTGGCGGTGGCTTTGGCATTCCTTATCGTAAGTATGAAGATCAACCTCGTCTTGATATGCAAGAGCTGAGCACAAAATTACACACCCTCATCAGCCAATGGGCACAAAAAACCGGTTATACTGGGAAATTCTTTGTGGAACCCGGTCGCTATGTGGTGGCAGAGTGTTCCGTATTATTAGGTTCTGTACATGTAACTAAAACCAATGGCGAAAACATCTATGTGGGCACTGATTTAGGCTTTAATGTGTTGGCGCGCCCCATGATGTACGACTCTCACCATGATGTGGAAGTGTACCGCCCAAATGGTAGCCCCGACGCGGAGCTCATTGAACAATCTGTGGTGGGTAATATTTGCGAAAGCGGCGATATTTTAGCTAAAAAACGTATGCTTCCACGCATTGAAGAAGGTGACACCTTGGGTATTTTAGATGCCGGTGCTTATGGCTATGTTATGTCTTCCACATACAATCAACGCCTACGCCCTGCCGAGGTACTCATTGATAAAGACGGCAATCATCGTCTTATCCGTCGTCGTGATACCATAGAAGATCTCATGCGTGGCTATGATTTCTAAAAAAAAGTATTGACCATCTATTGTTGACCTATGTACGGGGGAAGACCTTTTTACGGTTTTCCCCCGTCATACCCTCCCCAAATCCCCCTAGTCTCTATCCCCTTTGAAAATACAATTTAAAAGTAATAGCAGCTAAAAACCTGTCTTTTAGCGCATAAAATTGTTTTTCCCCGTAGCCATCAAAGCCAAAAACAGAAATTTTGTACACATAGTAATAAGAATGTTTTGTAGAACTCCTCACTTGGAATGGTACTTGCTTAATAAATAGAAATATATATTAGAGGAGACATTCATGAAAAAATTTTTACTCACCGCAGGCACCACTTTAGGATTATTAATGGCTTTGTCAGGTCTTTCTGTAGCTGATGATGGCCCCAATTGGTGGGGAGACTTTTATAACAAAGACACAAAAATCACCATTTCCATCACAAATTTCAGGGAAAATCCTGCAGGATTTGCCTATTTCCTCTACACCTTCAGCAATGAATCTGGACAAGAATTGTGCGATGGTACCGCTGGTCTTGAAAACATAGAAAGCACCAACGGCGAATCTGGTCTTTATAATTTCAACATAAGCCCCGATAATAACACAGTATCTATTACTGACACCAAGGGCGGCGCTGCAGAAGAAGATGGTTGCACCAAGGCTCTTTACGGAACTTTTGTACGTAAATAAGCTTTAAAAAATTGGCGATTTCAAGAAAACTAGCATATATTTTATTGCTAGACACTTTGTTGCGCCATCTGTACGTTTTTTGGGCAGTGCCCATTTTTTGTAGAGTAATTTTTTGCCACTTCTATTTTTATTCGAAGTTATATGTCTATTAATGTAAGTACTTGCCCTTGGCACGATTTCTGCTAAAGATAATTGACGCCGTGCAAGAGATATGGCGTTAGCATACACAGTGTATCCTATGCAGTTTTTACTTCGTATTGCAGCGGTACACTGTGTATTGCTCGGTTCCCTTCATAAAACTTCACGCAACTTCCCTATTTCACCGACGTACTTTTCCTAATTTCTTTTGCATTGCCTTTATAAGGGCTTCGTGAGCAAGTATTTTATGTATGTGCAAAAAATATTAAGGCAGTATTTTTTCTTGCCAAGCCACAAGGTATTATTTACAATCTTTTCACTATGGAGTCATAACCGTCTCATTCTCAAGCGCTTTTTCTCGCCTCAGCTCATTGCAACGCACACTCCTTTTGCACTATATGCTCCATATTGCCACTTGACGCCACGACTAAGCTTCTTTAAGATGAGTTGTTTTTGTACAAGCTAACATATTTACTCGTAGCGCGATGACGCCTGTTGTGCCTATCGCGCCATGTTGTGCCATGTTGTCACCACTAAATAGCAAATGAGATAAATCAACCATGCCAAAACGCACTGATTTAAAAAAGATTATGGTCATTGGGGCTGGCCCCATTGTCATCGGACAGGCCTGTGAATTTGACTATTCCGGTTCGCAAGCGGTAAAAGCCCTTAAAGAAGAAGGCTTTGAAGTAATTCTTGTGAACTCTAACCCTGCCACCATCATGACTGACCCGGGCCTTGCAGATAAAACCTATGTGGAGCCCATTGAGCATGATACCCTTGCAGCCATTGTGCGCAAAGAACGCCCCTGTGCCATTTTACCCACTTTAGGCGGGCAAACTGGTTTAAACGCAGCTCTTGGTCTTGCCAAAAGTGGTGTTTTAGAAGAATGCGGCGTAGAGCTCATTGGTGCCAAAGCTGATGTTATCGAAAAAGCTGAAAGCCGTGATCTTTTCCGCCAAGCTATGGATAATA
>CAYJNA010000075.1:0-12650 GCA_964371225.1 uncultured Desulfovibrionaceae bacterium | reverse complement strand
CCTTACCTCACTGGGCTAGAGGTTGACTAAAAAAACCGATCATCCAAATCGGATTTCAAAAATGCTTTCCTTCCAAAAGGAAAACTCCTACACTAATGGCACCGTAAAACGGTGAACGCATGCGCTTTACCCTTGGGAAAAGCTGTATATTATAGCTGCATGCCGTCGGGAACAATCCCGTGGCGTTGCGCCATGCGTACAATTTGCGAGTGAGCATTACGAATTTCGCTAATGCGATTTTCTGCTAGGGTATCACGCGAAGCTATGTACATGTCAAAGGCCATAAGGCTTAAGGTATCTATACGAGATTCACACTCTAAATACTCTTTAAGCACACCCTTTGCTATGCACTCCTCTAAAAAAGCTTCACGGAAAAATTGTTTAAAAATAAACATAACACCAAGGCCGCGCGAAGGTGTGAAATCTTGCACAGAGCGTAATTTTACAAAACGCTGCAAGGCATCGCGCAGTTTAAGCTCAAGCACATGCTCACCAGCGGCGGCGTCAAAAAGAAAATGCGCCATGGTGGTGGTGATTTCTCCCACGGGGTTACAGAAATCATCTTTTTTTGTGCGTAAAAAACCTGTGGTATCCAGCGGGTAACATGCATAAACAGATTCAATCCATTGTGCAGTTACGGCATCTTTTTTAGGGCGAAATATAGTTAAAATATCCATGAAGATATGCCTTAAGATAATACGTTAGTGTTTGAGCTAAAACTAAATGGTGTTGCTTTGCCTGCTTTTGCCGCTTCTTTTTTTCTATGTAAACGCCATGCATGGCTATAGGCCACCCTTAACACCAGTAAGTTGCAAGGGGTAGCCTGGAAAAAGAGAAATAATTCACATTCTTAACGACATAGAGAAGTGTAAGGCTTTGCTAGTCAAAGTCTTACCTATGCTTGCATCGTAAAAAAACTTCCCTTTCCATAGGCTATTATAGGGTGTTACGTCAAGGTCTTTGTCGGTTAAGAGCCTCTGCTGCACGTAAAAATTCTCATTTTATGCCAGAAAAGTGAAAAAAGTGTCACTGCAAAATTGTTTGTAGTACATCATTAGTATGTAGCACACGCGGCACTAAGATAAAAAGATGTGCCACAAGAATAACAAGCAATGAATAAATTATGGTATTTTTTAAGGCAACAGCGAATGAAGAGCCCCGTAGCCATGCGCTTTTATGGAATGTACGCTTCATGGCAGGGGTTAACATCCAAATGAAGAAAAAAAGAACAATAGGGCAGGACACGCGGATAAACCAAAGGGTTTGGAAAGCCTCTTTTTGTAAATTATCAATAAGATAATCTACATCTTTTTTGCCTGGCTGCACCATTAATGTGGCGGTTTCTCCATAGGCATCTGCAAAAAGATGTAAAGTATTTCCTTGTTGTTTTGCTACAAAACTCACTTCTTGTTTTTTGGGTATAATGGTAAATTCAAGCCTAATATCTCCAATACGAGGCGTTTCAGGGTCTAAACCCACATAAATTTCATTTTTCCCTACTTTGTGTACCAAGGGGTACGTGGTGCCTTCTTGAAGAAAGTAATAATAGTCGTGTATGCTGTCTGACTGTACTTGGTTTTGACTTGCTTGCTCTAGTATATGCGCTTGTGCAGTGTCTAACATTTCTTGTGTGAATTCAAATTCATAGCTATATGGGCCTGAAGGAGTGTTATCCACAATGGATGCGTCAATAGTGTGCGCATCAAGGAATATGTCTTTTGCATATAGGCGGTAATCTGCGTAATTGCCCACAAGAGTGTTATTTTTTTCGTCATCAAAATCGTCTGTGGGTACGGGGGCAGTGCGCCATTCTCGATCATAATCGGGAATAAGTTTTCTTTTTCGCCCATAATCTTCTACCCATTGAAAATATTCCACATTACATATTAACGCGAAAGTGTCGGCTGTAATGCCAAAATAAGGGTCAACGATGGTGTTTTCTGTGTCGATGGTGCCGTATGCATATACGGTTTTGCCATCATATTTCGGTTGAACGCGATGGGTGTCTAGGGGGTAAATCTCATCTGTGAGAATAGCATCAAGAGCTGCTAATTCTGAAGTATAGTATTTTTCAAAGCCAAAAAGGGCACCTGAAACGAATAGTATGCATATCACTATTATTATATACACAAAAACAAGTATGCCACCGCCAAAACGCTGCAATGTAGACTGCTCACCCATGTATCTATCCTCCTAAAGTACAATGAAACAAAAAATAATCAAGCTTTCAGTACTTATACTACTTCAAAATGATACAACTTTTTCAATTTCTTACATATAATAGTATGAAAATCTAAAGCTTTCTCAAAATGCCTTTTTCCATCATGGCGTAGTTATTGATGCATTGTAATATATCTTCTTCGTGGTGGGAGACCATCAGAATACTCACTTTTTTACTTATATCCATGAGTAAATCTTTTACTTGCATGTAAGAGATACCATCTAAGCCGGAAAAAGGCTCATCCAAGAGTAAAATTTCCGGCTCTCCTATGAGCGCGCGCGCTATGAGCAAGCGTCGCATATAGCCAGTAGTACACTGACTAATACGTCTATTTTGTATGAATTTTAAACCAAATTCCGAGAGAAATTTTAAACCAGCCAGCCTTTCATCAAAGGTATAGACGCGATACTGCCCTTGCACATTATCAAGCCCGGAAAGCACAAATTCCAAGGCCGTCACGTCATAGCCATAGGTCATTTGTTCTTTATCGCTGATTAAACGCACAGAATTTTGTATTTCTTCTCGGCTACGTAAAAGAAGCGGTTGCTCTGTGTCTTTAAGGTTATACCTTTGTATGGATCCGCCAAAGGCTGGGTATTCTTCGCCTGCCAAAAGCCGTAAGAGGGTAGATTTTCCGGCGCCGTTGGCTCCATGCAAAAACCAATGCTCTCCTTGATGCCATTGCCATGTGACATGATGTAAAATGGGTTTTCGGTTGATAAATACTGAAACATCTTCCAAGGTCATATGTATGGGTGCCGCTGAAAAATCACAGGGGGGCGATGTGAGGGCGGCAAGTTTTTTTTGTTCATAGTCCGGAGCGAGGGCTTCAAAAATGCTTTCATTTAAATCCTTTTTTTCAAGCTCACCATTCTGTAATACATAGGTATTTTTGACCCATGAAGGAAAGGAATCTGCCCTATGCCCTGTAAAAATTAACGTGGAATTGCAGTTTTCCAATGCTTTTAAAATGCGTTGGCGCGCGCTTTTATCCAGCCCTTCTAAATATTCATCTAAAAGCAGCACCTTGGGCGCACGTAAAAGCACACGCCCCAGCATAAGTAAGCGCAATTGCCCTTGAGACATGGCACAGGCTTCCTGCTGTAAAAGATGCTCACAAGAAAGCTTTTGTGCCATCATTGCAGCAGCATCCTTTTGTTTTTGCTCAGGAATATAATGTAAAAGCTCACTGTCAGAAAAAGCCGTGAGAAGAATGTCCTCCCCGGTGATACGCCACTCATGGCGTACATAGCGCTCTTGTTTAGCCGCAGAAACAAGCCCCGTCATGCGTCGCCCCATGATGGGGGAAGTTTCCGCTATGCCAAAGTTGTACCATGTAATGGGGGGAGGCATGGGGCTATATTCTAGCTCAAAAGGAGCAATTTCTGTGGCACTTATATTTTGATCTGCCCATAATTCGCCGCGTAAAATACTTAGTAGTGTGGATTTCCCTGCGCCATTGGCTCCCACAATGGCATAATGCTCACCTTCATACACGTCTAAAGTCACTTGCGATAAAATAAAATGCAAGCCGTTCTCGTCAGAGACGGTGTAGCTAAGGTCTTGCAGAGAAATGAGTTTGTTTTTCATGGCATTCCCTTTTTAAAAGGGAAGTTTGTACATGGTATTTTTACAAAAATACACACTATGGTCATAACCATAAGAACGAGCGTATTGCGCCAATTGGTCAAAGTCTGCCGCCACATCGTTGACATTATGTGCATCGGAAGCAAAAGTGATGGGTAAGTATAATTCTTTAGCCAAGGCCATAATATGGGGGCCGGGGTAAATTTCTTTGCACATTTTACGCAAGCCCGCTGATGATACTTCCAAAGCCATACCATGCAGCATCATGGCCTGCAGTGCCTCTGCCACAAGAATAAGCGATTCACGCTCTTGTATCCATGTATTAAAAGTGCTGATAGAAAAAATTTTAATGAGGTCTAAATGCGCGGCAATATTAAAAAGACCACTTTCTGCCATGCGGCGTAAGGTTTTAAAATAGTGCGCATAGTGCTCATGGCAATGGCCTTTTTTTAAGCTCATCCAATCGGAAGATAGGTCATCATAGCCCCATGTATCTAGAAAATGCACCGAGCCAATGACATAGTCAAAGTCATAGGAAGCCAAGGCTTCTTTTATGAAGGGCACTTCCTTTTCCATCCAATCCATTTCAATGCCCAAGAGCACTTGACCGGGGAACTTTTGCTTTAACTCTTGAACCTCGGTCACATATTGCGGAAAATAACGGCTGAGCTTTTCGCGGTATTCGTTACTATATGTATAGTTGGTGGGGCGCGGGGAATGCTCACTGAAGCCCATAAGGGTAATGCCTTTTTTTTGTGCGGCAGCCCACATGTCAGCAGGGGTATCTAAACCGTGGGAATATAAGGTGTGGGTATGCAAATCTGATGTAATCATGGTCTCTCCCTCTATGAAGTGTACGCTGTCATTATATATGACATTTTAGAGACTTGTAAAGACTTCATACCCTAAGACCTTTGTACAAATGTGTAGAAATGTAAAATTATGTAAAAGCGCATTTACGGGTGGAGTAAAAGGAATCTGTATAGACCTAAGGCTATAAAATCATTATAATAACGGTGGGTCTAGGCTCTGCCTATTCTTACTCTTACTTGCATGCGCAACGGTAATGTTCACGAGAGCTGCACACATGAAATTTGTACAGGGGATTGTACATAAAAGCCATGCTATGGGCTTGGCTTTTTGCGCCGTACTGGACAAGGAATAAAAGTGGTGTTATTTTACTGTATCTGACGGTAGTATATTTATAAAAGTGTAGGTGAAATATGAGTGCTGTATCTGGCTTAGTAGATGGGGCCTTACAAATTTCCCCCTTTGATTTTTCCTTTGATACCTCCAATGGACAACAGGAAAATGCGCAAAGACGAGGGCAAAGTGACGCAAGTCAAAGCATACGCTTTGATACGGCGGTGGCTGACGCTTTCTCTTTCAGTGCGGAAGCTTTGCAAAAGGCTAAGGTACTGCAGCAAAATGACGCTGTTTTTGCCAGCGAATCTTCCCAAACGCAAAAAGAATTTGAAGATGCTTACTCAGGAAATTATGATGTTCTTGGGCGTTTAAGAGCGTCCGAAGAAAGCACAGCCAAAGCTCCCAATGCAGAAGATATGCGTCGTGTGCCTTATGCTGGCACTCCTGATGTTTCTTCGGTGGCGGCGCTGTACGCCGGCAATATGCAAATACAAGATAATTTGCAAACACGCACTTTTACTCCTAGCAATGGTGCCAGCGCCTATGAAGGTATGCGCTTACGTAGCTTTGATGCCTCACGCCCTGTCTCGGTGCATATAAATGCTGCGCACAGCACGGCTTTAGCCTCGGGAAGCACCATAAGCCCACAAAAAGCCAGTTCTGCCTATCAAGTACAAGCAGATAGAGGTACGCCCAGCGTAAGTATGTTGCCCTCAAGCCGCTGGTCTGTGGGTATAGATATGCGCGTATAAGTACGTGTCTAAGCTTAGGGAATGTTCTCCCCATGCTTTTTCCCTATACTCGTAGTGGGCATCTTTTGCTATGTAAGACTTATGCATAATTCACTATGTGCAGTCTTTTGGAGCGTTGACCATAATCATGTTTGACAGGCCTCTTGTTTCCATTATTATGAACTGCCGTAATGCGGCCGATACTGTGCTTGCGTCTTTGCAAAGTGCATTACTGCAAACCTATGGGCATGTGGAAATTATTTTTTTTGACAGTGCCAGCCAAGATGAAAGCCTTAGCTTAGTTCAAGCATATTGTCATAATGACCCACGCCTTCGAATTATTGCGCATGATAAAGCCATAAGCCTTGGGGCGGCGCGTCAAGCGGCCTTGGCGCACGCACAAGGAAAGTACTTAGCTTTTTTAGACTGCGACGACCTTTGGCACCCAGATAAAATATATGTACAAGTGCAGTATATGGAAAAGCAGCAACATATAGATGTATTATGTACAGATACGCTTTTTTATGGAAAACAAAGCCCATGGAAAAACACTTTTTGGCAAGCATCTCTTTTTTCGCAAACAAAGCCACAGCGCGGTTTTGTCTTTGAAGCCTTAGTTCAAAGACAATGGATGGTGCTTTCTTCGGTGATGTTACGGGCAAGTGCTACGCAGCCATGGGGACAGAGCTTTGACGCAGCATTGCATATGGCCGCCGATGCAGATCTTTTTTATCGCATGGCTTTGCAGGGGCAATGTGACTATATACCCAGAGTATTAACCTATCGCCGCTTACATGAGCAGAATTTAAGCTTACAACAGTGGGCCCGCTGGCCCATGGAAACGCGCCATATCTTGGCAAAATTACAGCAATATATACCGTGTTTTACGCAAAGCTATCCCCTTGCCGCCCGCGTACTCAAAAAACGTGCTCACTTTCAAGAAGCCATACAATTGTGGCGTCAAGGCCAAGGAACGCAAGCCAGAAAAATGTTATGGCAGGGGAGACTGTTACAACCGCCTCCCTCTGCCACGAGATGCCCTGTGGGGTCTTTAAGCCTTAAAGAACGACTTTTCTATCTCCTGACCTTTTTCCCACCGTATGTATTTACCTTGGTAGCAAAATGGTACTTCTCTCTACCGTACTTTTTACGGCGTTCTTAAAGAGAATAATGTCAAGGCCGCATGTCACTTGCATAGTACAAAGGTTTTAAAGCGCATAAAGAGCTAAGGCTGTGTTTAGCTTTCATCCTCATCTTCCTCTTCATAATTCATGGCGCAGAGCTGTGACATGGTCTTCACATAAGCACGATGATTATTTAAATAAAAGGCTAAGGCCTTACTGAAGTGTCGCCCCACCAGCCCATCTACAAAAAGCTGACTTACCTCACGCTCTTGCAACAAAACTCTTTGTAAAGAAGCAAATACCGTGCGTTCTTCGGGTGACATTTGACGAATAAGTTTTTTACATACTTCTCGTGCGCGTGGGCGGTAGTACCAAAAGTACTGTAAATCAAGAGCGTTAATAATGAGTTCTGCATGCAGTCTTTTGTTCTTTTCTGCTACACGCTGTAAAAGAAGGCGCGGAGAGGCCAACATGGTATTAATATCTTCTTCGGGGAAGGTTAAATCTAAACGCACATAGCTGTAGAAAAGATCTTTAATCTTTGTTTCATAATCCCACCTGCGCATGCGTACCATAAGCTTCATATCGGCATAGCCTTCAATGATAGCTGCCACGGTATCAGAAGCCATTTTGGAAATAATGGCAGAAGAAGTGGCCACCAATTGCACGGCATTGGGCACTTGCATGACAGTTTGTAAGAACTCCAAGGTGAGTGTGTTAAAGAGTAATGCCATAGGTATGGCCAGAACCGAGCGAAAAAGGTTGCCAATGACAGCTTCTTTGGGAAGGCCGCGAATGATATTATGCCAAGAAATATACAGGCCATTGACGGTGGACATGACGGTATACACCAAAACAGGATGTGTAACCGTATTAATATGCAGCGTGTCTTGCAATAATAAAATACGCACGCCCAATTCCAATAAAGGCACTGAAAAGCCCGTATATAGCAGAGAATCGCACAAACGAGACCAACTTACGTGATCATTCCAGCGAAGCAAGGACGCACGGTGAAAGCCTGTGCCTGCCACCACAAATTGTATAACATTGCGTACTCCGGTAATGCTAAACCAAATGATGGGGCCAAACCAGGCCAAAACCCACCACGTTTGCGTATAGTGAAAAGCAATGCTGGCGGGGATAAAGCCTAAAATTACCTTTAAAATATTATTAATGCGTGAATTTAAGTATTGTTTGGGGGGAAGTTTTTTTGCAGTGCAGGCATGCCTATCAAGCGGCCGCTCGGTTTTAAGTAGGCTAATATTGCTTTGCTCTCCATATTTTGCCGTGGAAGACTGCGAACGCCACTCTTGCTCCATGGTATATCCATAACGCTTACACCCCGGTATAGCTTGAATAATGCGTGTAATACGGCTTTTATTCCATAGAAGAATGCTGGGTGTGTAGCGCACCACATAGTGAATGGGGAGGTGGAAGGGGATTTTAAGGGCATTTTTCGTGTTTTGCACTGCTTTATAACCATGCGAAGGCAAAGTTTCCGGAAATACCAGCCCCATATGCCCGTGACTGGTGGGGCGATCTGTGGCGTTGGAACCCATGCGCGAACGCAATGGGGGAGAATCATATAAATTTTTTAATGATTTTATATTACATAATATTTCACGTAAAATTTCTAAGCGGCGCACATGCATGGGGCAAAGGGTGTTTTCTTCTGCCTGCAAGGCTTCTCTTTCTTGAAGCATCATGCGTACTAAATGCTTCAGACGCGGCGCCGATCCTGTATTGAGGGCTTGTTGTAAATCGCTGATGGTCTCAAGGTGCTCCAAACGCCCTGTATTCCAAGCGCGAACATTGAATATTTCTAAGTGCGTCACCAATCCTTGACATTGCCATAAGAGTATAAGCACGTCTTCTGTGGTGAGGTTATCCAATTTTAAGGTGATGGAACCGCCCGTTTGAATGGAAGTGAGCCAATCTAGCAAAGAAAGTGGTGTTAAGCGTAGAAGTTCCGGTCTTTGCGGGTCGTTTTTATCAATACTTAAAGCGGTAATGTTTTTATTGATAGTACGGTTAACGTAATTATCATAAATATAGCCTATGCTCACTTCTTCAATGAAGTTTTTTTGTTTTTGTAATTGTTCTGCAAGGTGCTCTTGGCATTGCACCTCTTTGTCTTGGAGTTCTTCTTTGAGCTCAGCACGTCTTTGTTCGAGCACCGGCGCAATATGCGCATAAATGAATTCTGCCAAATGCACATGAGAAGCTTGCCCCGTGCCCACAAAATTCTTGAAATTTTCTGCTTGAAATTCACCCAAATGCTCTGGGTCAACACCCACATGTAAGGCCAAATCTTGCCTATGAGTTTCATTCCATAAACGCAAGACTCTGTACACATCGCCGGCACGCCATGCGGAGGCTTCGCGTCCTAGGCGCATGAGATGCTGCATGGGAGCTTCTGCTAAAAATTCTAAAAAGCGTTCTGGGTTGGTAGCATTGCGCGGCGCCCAAACAAATTGCACATGTTTCTCCCCAAAGGGTAAGGAAAATTCAATGCCAATACGCACATGTAAGCCTATAATATGGGCAGCGCGTAAAAGTTCGGCGGCGGCTTTTTCATCTATGAAGTTATAATAAATAACAGTGATATAACGAATGCCCTTAATGCTAGCATCCATAACAAGGTGCGTGGGGCTTTTGCGCCCCTTGGTATTAATATCATGCACATGGTGGTCAAAGGTGAGCTGAGACCAATCTTCCGGCATTTCAATGAGGCCGTATTCTTTTAAAAAAGCGCGTACTGTATGTGGTTTTCCTTGTGCGGCATTGCGAAAATCGCTGGCAAGGTAGAGTTGTTTTTGTATATCTCCTTGCGCGCGCACCAAGGCTTTCATTATTTCCACGAGCACACGGGCTGTATTGCGGCGAAAACGTGTTTTGGCACTATTAAGTACTTCGTCAAAAAGGGTGCGTAATGCTTGTAAACGGTAGCCGCTGTCGCTGTTTTGGGAGCTGCTTAACAGGCGAATCATGGCGTTTGCCACACGCATTTCACGCGACATGGCTAGGGTTTTTATGCCATGGGGGTGCAAGCTTACATTAAGCATGTCCTCGCTTACCTTAGCATCTTTTTGCATGATAAGCACTTTATTAATAAAAGTGAGCAACTCATAATCTTGCTTGTCAAAAAAAAGGCGATTTTTTAACATAAAGTTTCCTTTAAAGTGTAAAAAACAAGATTAAAAACTCTGCACAATGTGTAATGCAGGTTTTGTGATGTGTTGACGAGAGCGTCGCTTACACATTTTTTTGATCAGTAAAAAAGGCTTGTCCTTGCGCTACCACATGTACAGGGCCGCCTAAGACAGCCACAGTATTGTGCTCTGCGTGAGGGCGGTAGACCAAGCTGAGATAACCACCAGGTTGTTGCATGAAAAATTGCTGTTTGCCGCTATTTTTATAAAGCCAAAGCCCTAAGGCCAATGTGCCGGAACCACAGGAATTTTCATAGCATTCTGTGAAAGGAGAAAGTACACGCACCACAGGGTGCATATGGACTTTACACAGCAAATGCTGTGAGGTTGTACTCACCACAGGGCTCCACCATATGCAGCCCACAGCTGGCCTATGTTCTAAATGCCATTGCTGACGTAGTTCTGCAGCAAGGCTTTTCCAATGCTTAGGCTGAAAGGGGTATATTTCAGCATCAATGAGAAGATGATCAATGCCGGGAAGTGTCACAAGCACAATGCCCTTGGCCAATTCTTTCATGGGCGGCAGACTAGGTACAGGCATGTGTAAGCTCACGTCATGCCCATGTCCCACTTGATCCACTTCAGGGTTTTTTACTGTAACCTGAATGCCTTGGTCAAAGCCTGCCGTATAAATACGTCCCTGCCATACACTGCCCGGTTTTTGGCATTGCCTTTGAGCTAAGCACATAAGGAGAGCCAGTGAACGTGTGGCATTAACGCAAAACTCTCCGCCCGCCATATGCAAAATCCCTTTTTCCACGTCCACAAAGCCCACTTGCTCGCAGCCAAGATGTTGTGTTGCAATGGCTTGTTCAGCTATGTGTTGCAGTTTGTCAGAAGAAAGGTGCAGACCTTCCAAAAGTGTAGTCATGTTTCCACTTGGATTAATTTTATAGAAAGGGAGCGTGTACACGGTAATCCTCCGAGTATAAAAAAGAGGGCTAAGTATAGTTTCGGGATAAACATTGCTAAGTGTGTAAAAATCTTATATAGAATTAAGCGCAATGCGTAAAGCATTTCGCCATAGAACAAATATTTTGAATACTCGCTGTATTCGTTGAGGAGGTTTTTGTGTTTTTTTTACGCAATGTTACAGTTTTTTTGTTAGTAGTTTTAGCCATGCCAAATTTTGCCCTCGCTAACTTGGTATGTGGTAAAAAAATTGAAAGTTTTGATTTCGTAGTAGACTATTCCGGTTCCATGATGCTTTCTCATGAGCTTATTAAAGAACCAAAAGTTACCATTGCCAAAGCAGTGCTTTCACGTATTAACTCAGTTATTCCAGAGCTTAATTACACAGGTGGCCTACATACTGTGGCGCCAACCACCTCCATTATTAGTCAAGGGCCTTGGAATCGTGCCAGCATGGAAGGTGCCATTGGTCAATTGCATAGCGACTTTACGGTTTTTGGTCGCATGACCCCCATGGGCAATGGCATGCAAAGCTATGAACCTTGGATAGCTGGTATGCAACGCAATGCAGCCATTATTTTAGTCACCGATGGCGGTAATAATCGCGGTGCTAACATTGTGGATGTGGTTAGAAATATGTACGCTTCTCAGCGTGGCCTTGTGGTACATGTGGTTTCCTTTGCGCAAACAGCCAAAGAAAAACAAGTGGTGGCTCAATTGGCTGCATTAAATCCTGCTACCATTGTGGCAGAAGGTGTGAAGCTTGTTTCTGATGACGCTGCTTTAAGAAAATTTGTATTGGACATTTGGTGCGATGAAACTGAAGAAGTTGTGGTTCTTCGCGGTGTAAACTTTGCCTTTGACTCTACAGCATTGGATGCTGCTTCACAAAATACCTTAAATGCCGCGGCTGTTATTATTAAGCAATACTCCGACAAGCGCGTTGTTATTGAAGGTTGGACAGACTTCATCGGTACTGATGCTTATAATCAAACCTTATCCACCAAGCGTGCTGAAGCTGTAAAAGCATACCTTGTACAGCAAGGCGTGCCTGCCGGTCGTTTGGCAGCCATTGGGCGTGGAAAATCCTTCAAATATGATAATAAAACAGAAGAAGGACGCTATTTAAATCGTCGTGTAGAGCTTATTTTCCAATAGGTTTCTGCCAAGATAAGAAGGCTATATATGCAAAAATTACGTAAGATATTTTTCAAAACTGTTAGTGTAGGTGTTTTTTTAGCCTTGGGCTTGGTTTTTATTCCAAGCTTACATAACGCCCATGCTTCTGACGCAACCATTGCCTCACAGCTGCAAGACGTGGGCAAAAAACTTGTAAGTCAAGCCGCTAAACATGTTTTACCACATAAAAACAATAAGTCGGTCACCCAAGAAGGGGCAGCGTATGTGGCGCGTTATGTGGAAATAGATGAAAAAAGTCTTGTGACAAAATTGCATAAAGCTCAAGGCAGTGAACGTGTGGGTACCATAAAGTACAGCGAATTGCATTATGTGTGCCGCGGTGCCACAAAAGAGGCTGCTTTAAACGCGCCCTGCACTGTGGAAAAAAGGCGAAATATGACGGAGATCATTGCCTACACCAAGGGCAAATGGTTATACCATTAAAATAGAAAGGGACACCGCTGCGTGTCCCTTTTTTTATGTTAGTCGACACTGAAAAAATACTTAACTGTCAGTAAAAATAGAATTTCTAGCTTAA
>CAYJNA010000074.1:0-12730 GCA_964371225.1 uncultured Desulfovibrionaceae bacterium | reverse complement strand
GCGTGCCTTTCTTAAAAACGAGTGGAAACACGTTTTTAAGCATCAACTAAATAATCAACACAAAAAAAGGGAGCCTTCTTCTAAGAAAGCTCCCTTTTACAAACAAAAACTTTATAGTTATACTGTCTTACGTAAAATATCTTCCAAGGCAGCTAAGAACACATCTAATTGCTCTTCTTCCACCGTCAGCGCCGGCAAAAGACGCAATACTGTATCTTGAGTTAAATTACATATAAAGCCGCGTTCCAAAAGTTCTTCCCATACAGGCAAACCCGGTATCGCAAGGTCTATGCCAATCATAAGCCCAAGGCCGCGTACTTCTTTAATGGTTCCCGGAAGGCTTTGCGCTAAGTCTTGCACCTTTTGCATAAATGAAGTGCCCAACTGTCCGGCACGCTCCACTAAATTATCACGCACCATTATATCTATACAAGTGGCCGCCACAGCAGAAGCTAGGGCACCGCCGCCAAAAGTAGTGGCGTGACTACCGGCTTGAAAGCCCGGATTTACAGCATTGGTGGTGAGCATGGCGCCCATGGGTAAGCCATTGGCTAAAGCTTTTGCCACGGTTATGATGTCTGGTTTCACGTCAAAATGTTGAAATGCCCAGAATTTACCTGTGCGTCCCATACCACCTTGCACTTCATCCAACATGAATAAAATATCTTTTTCACGGCACAAGTCTTCTATGGCCTTAATGTAGGATGCCGTCATGGGACGAATACCGCCTTCGCCCTGCACAACTTCAAAGAAAACACCGGCGGTTTGCGGCCCTATGGCAGCACGCAAAGCGTCCATATCGCCCCAAGGCACTTGGGTAAAGCCTTCAGGAATGGGGGCAAAACCATCTTGAAAACGCTCTTGCCCTGTGGCAGCGATACCGCCTAAAGTACGACCGTGAAAGGCACCGGATAAAGTGATTATTTCATAAGCATCACGCTGTTTTACTTTGCGCATATAGCGACGAGCAAGCTTAAAAGCAGCTTCATTGGCCTCAGCACCGGAATTGCAGAAAAACGCTTTCTCTAAATGGCAGGTGGAAAGAAGTTTTTCCGCCAAGTCCAATTGCTCTTCTTGATAAAATAAATTACTAATATGCCACAGTTTTTGCGCTTGTTCTTGTAAAGACTTCACCACTTCGTCATGACAATGTCCAAGACCCGTCACCGCTATGCCCGCAAGGAGATCAATATATTCTTTACCATCGGCGTCCCACAACAAGGAGCCCTTACCGCGCACAATGGCCAAAGGATAGCGTCCATAAGTGCGGCATAAGGATTGTTCTTCTCTTTCTTTCATGGCCATGAAGGCTGCTGATGGCTGTGTCATATTTTTCTCCTATAAATCTCTACACTTTACAAAAGGCTCTTTGAAAACTTACTCTTAAAACTAGACGTGTGTTTGCCTATTTCATGGGCAACACTCACGTACGTTACATCCTGCCTGTATGCCCAAAACCACCAGACCCTCGCGCGCTTACTTCCAGCTTATCTTTTATACGCACGGTGGGCCGCACAATGGGTTGATAAACCAATTGTGCCACACGTTCGCCGCGTTTGATAATATAAGGTTCTTGGGTAGTATTGAGGAGCATTATCATGACTTCACCGCGGTAGTCGGCATCAATAACGCCCACACCTTGTGCCACCACAATGCCTTTTTTTGCACCTAAGCCGCTACGTGAATAAATAAAACCAGCCACAGGTGTTTCTGCACTGGTAATGGGATGCACGGCTATACCTGCCGGTACCAAGGCGCGCCCGCCTGCTGCTAAGCTAAATTCTTCCTCGGCAAAACAAGCGCGTAAATCCATGCCTGCAGATTGTGCTGTGGCATAAGATATATTTTGACCATAAAGATCTTGCACCTCTGGGTGCATAAAGCAAATATTTAGTTCCATGTACATGGGCGAAACATACGCCATAGCCAAGGCTTAGGCAAGACTAAAAAAAAGATATGCTCTAGAAATTGCGTAAAAAAACGCTTACGCCCCAAGTGTAAAAAGTGCTTTACTTCGTAACAATTTCAATGTTTTCCCATTTATCGGTGGGAAGCCACTGGCGCAATACACGCTCAAATTCTTTAATAATCAAAGGCTTAGAGAGGTAATCATGCATTCCTGCTTTAATAAATTCAGAACGCACATCCCCCACAGCATTGGCAGTGAGCGCCACAATGGGGACAACGCGGTATTTATCATCAGGTAAGTTGCGTATATGCATGGTGGTTTCCACACCATCCATTTTAGGCATCATATGATCCATAAAAATCAAATCATAATGCACTCTTTTAACGCTTTTGATGGCTTCTTCACCTGAAAGCACTGTATCTACAGCTATGCCATACTCTTCAAGAACACTTTGGGTAATGATAAGGTTAATATTATTATCATCCACCACCAAGGCGCGAACATTATGTGTTTTCAAAGCATAATTGGTTTTATTATTGGCCGAGGAGTCACACACATGGTACACGGAGCCTTCCAGTAAGCGCGCCACAACTATGGTAGTAAGAGGCGCGTACGCCACAGACACATTGTCTGGCACATCCTTACCCTCAAAGTAATTTCGAGAAAGCGCCAAAATATGCACGTGAGGCACACTAGCAGCATCAAAATCAGCGAGTTTTGTATATTCCATAAAGACATGAGTATAAGCATCCACAGTGCTGACATCCTGTACCACCTCAGCATTGGCACCCATGCCTTGAAGTTTTGTGCATAAAAAATCTGCTTTAGCTGCATTATCTAACCATACAGCCACGCGCATATCTTCAAAATGTTTGGTGCTTAGGAGGGGGGTTACGTCCTCAACCACTTGTGGTATTTCAAAGGAGAAGCAAGAGCCTTTTCCATAGGAGCTTTCCACAGAAACAAACCCGCCCATTTCCTCCACCAAACGCTTGGTTATGGCAAGGCCAAGCCCTGTCCCTTCAATATTTCTATTCTTCTTGGTATCCACCTGAGAAAAGTTATTGAAAAGCATGGGTAAATCTTCGCGCTTGATGCCTATGCCCGTATCTTCCACACATACCTTTAATGCCGTTTTTTCGCCTTTGGTAGCAGGGGTAGTTTGCATGGTAAGACGAATATGCCCTGAGTACGTAAACTTTAAAGCATTGCTGAGTAAATTAATCAGCACTTGCTTGATACGAATACTGTCTCCATAAAGCATGCTGGGCAAGGAATGATGGTCTTCTACCAAAAATTCAATATCTTTACGACCTATGCGCACATTAATAAGCGCCACTATGTCATTAATAAATGATTCCACATAATACGCTTCCGGAATGATTTCCAATGCGCCGGCTTCTATTTTAGAAAAGTCTAAAATGTCATTAATAATAGCTAATAAAGAACCAGCTGCGCCCTTAATATTCTGTAGACACTCACCAATTTGTGCTGTGGGCTCATGGCGTAAAGCAATATCAGACATACCTAAAATAGCATTCATGGGCGTACGAATTTCATGGCTCATATTGGCAAGAAAAGCACTTTTAGCTTGGTTGGCCAGCTCAGCACTTTCAAGGCGTCTTTGTTCGGTGACATCGGCAAAAAAGCCTTCAAACAGGTAAGGATCGCCCCCTTTAGTAAACTCAGCCACACGGCTACGCTCCCACACCCATTTTGTGGTGCCGTCCTTGGCAATAATACGAAAGGTGGTATCAAGTGGCAGCCCCACACCCAAGGTTATGGTATTAATGTACGCAAGAGCGTCTACGTCTTCTGGGTGTACAAGATCAAAAATACGTATGCCATCTTTTATCATAAGCTCTTCAGGTGTATAGCCAAAAAGGTCATACGCGCCTTCACTTACGAAAGAAAATCTATAATCCGGATGCTCATTAATGCATTGATAAATGGCTCCCGGTAAATTGGCCATAAGCCTATCAGTGCGTTTTTTAGTAATTTTTAATTCTTCCATGGCAAGCATATGCATTTCAGATGTCATGGCTAAGGCTACAAAATCAGCCAAGGAAGAAGTAAAGTTTTTTTCTCCCAAAGTCCATATACGCTCTACATGCATTTGCTCCATGCACAGCACAGCCACTACTTCCCCATTAATACGCACAGGCGCATCAATGGTAGCAGACATGCTTGCATTATATTCAGCCAGCAAATCTGAAAGCGTTTCAGGATTGGACGCGTCAATACTCAAAACACGCCCCAAGGATAATTCCTCTAAGTATTCAGGATAATCTTTTAAATTAACATCATCCAAAATTTTCGTAGTGTCGGTTTCTCTTTCATACGCAAGAATACAACGAAGGCAGCCTTCCTCCGGCATTACACGCCAAAAAGCAACCCGCGTTGTATTTAAAGCATTACAAGCCTCTTTTGCAATAACAAGACCTGCCTCCTCTAGCTTTCCGGAAGTAAGCGAGGGAGATTTAGTAATTCGCGACAAGGCTTCTGTAAGGCATTGCGCATTTTCTTGACGGAAACTCAAAGTCATAATGATATTTACCTTAGGTAATTATTTACCTTCTAACACTTTTTCTATGCGATCAAGAGCTTCCATGAGCACCTCATCTGCCAAGGCATATGAAAAACGAATGCAACGCTCATCGCCAAAGGCTGAACCCGGCACCACAGCCACATTGGCTTTTTCAAGAAGTAGCGTACACAGCTCTGCATCATTGGCAAGACCGGGGCGAAAATATTGGTGTACATCCACCATGAAATAAAACGCGCCACCAGGCTTGGGACAAATGGCCTTACTCCATGTTTGAATACGCGCATAGCCTGCATCTCTGCGGCGCGTAAAGGCCACACGCATTTCATCCATAAAGTCTTTAGGCCCGTCTAAGGCGGCAAAAGCGGCTTTTTGTGCAATGGAGCATACATTAGATGTGCTTTGCCCTTGCAAGCTTACAATGGCTTTAGTCAAAGCTGGGCATGTGACAGAATAGCCCACACGCCAGCCTGTCATGGCATAACTTTTTGAAACACCATTGCAGATGGCTACTTGCTCAGGGTATTTTACAAACCAATGGGCACCAGTGGCAGATTTTTGTCCATCATACACCAATTGATCATAAATTTCATCGGAAATGATGAAAAGCCCCTTATCAATGGCCCATTGCATAAGCACATCCAGCTCTTCTTGTGTGTAAATCACACCGGTGGGATTGGAAGGGGAATTTAAAATAAGCATACGCGTTTGTGGCGTAAGAAATTTTTCCAACTGCGCTGTGGTCACTTTAAAATCATCATGCACAGAGGTAGGTACAGACACAGGCTGCGCACCGGCAAGCATGACCATGTCAGGATAGCTTACCCAATAAGGAGCAGGAATGAGCACTTCATCTTCAGGATTTAATAAAGCCTGCATAATATTGTATAAGGGTTGTTTTCCGCCATTGGAAATAACCACATTTTCCGCAGCAAAAGCGGCACCATATTCTTTTTCGTAATACGCAGCCACAGATTTACGTAGCTCCATAATGCCGGGAACAGCCGTATAACGCGTAAAGCCTGCATCAATGGCAGCTTTAGCAGCCTCGCAAATATGTTTTGGGGTAGTAAAGTCTGGTTCACCTACAGCTAAGGAAATAATTTGCACGCCTTGATTCTTAAGCTCAAGAGCTTTAGCATTAATGGCTAGTGTGGCTGAAGGTTTGACAGAAGAGAATTTATTTGCAAGTTTCATGTCCGTTCCTTTATACTACCGTCTGTTTCGCGACACCTTTATTCCATGCAATAAAAGTATCTTGAAAAGAGTTCCTTGTTAAACTAAAATAATATACATCACCCATAAACTAGCTGTACGCTACACAAGACCATGATAAAAGTAAACACCTTAGACACAGAAATTTCAGTCCAAAAACCTCTACTTTCGCACCCCCCACACTGTGTTGTAGGGCGTTTTTTACGCCGCCACAAACGATTTAGTGTAGCTATAGAGTTACAAGGAACAGAAACATGGATTCATAGCAACAATTCTGGATCCATGCTTGGCCTTGTTCGAAAATTCATGCCAGTACTACTTTCTCCGGCAAATAATCCTGCACGTAAACTCCCCTACACGCAGGAAGCCGTCTGGATGCCGCGTCACTGGCACCATGATGGGCAAAGCGCGCAGCCCTGCGCTCCCTCAAGCACAAAGCCTGAAGAATACACTGAAGGATTTTGGGTGGGGGTAAATACCTCTGTACCTAATAAGCTTTTGGAAGCGGCCTTTCATGCCGGAAAACTGCCCTTTGCTCAAGGGTATACGCATTTTAAACGTGAGGCCAAGCGCGGCACATCACGCCTTGATGCTTGCATAAGCGCAGAAAATAAACCCACCTTATGGGTGGAGTGTAAAAACGTTACCATGGTGGAAGATGATGAAGCTCTCTTTCCCGATGCAGCCACAGAACGTGGCCAAAAACATCTTATGGAGCTGATGGACATTGTGCGCAGTGGTGAAAGAGCCGTCATGTTCTACCTTGTACAAAGACCTGACGGCTGCTGTTTTGGCCCTGCCGATAGCATTGACCCTACCTATGCCAAACTTTTTTGGCAGGCAGTGACTGCTGGAGTGGAGATATACCCCATGCGCGCCACGGTCAGCGCGACAGGTATTGACCTAGGGGAAGTTTTACCGCTTACACAAGTGCGCTAGGAATAAGTGGAAAAAGAAGAAAAAATTATAGCAAAAACTCTTGGGAAAGGACAAGGAGCTGCATGCAGCGACACTCACAGTGCAAAAAACTCAGAAGGTTTAGCCTTGCGGCGTACGTCCTTTTATAAGTGAAAAAAGACCAAAAATCATATTATAAGCAAACCACACCAAGGCATAAGGAACAGCACAATTAAGTATATATTCTGTACTGAGCACAAAGGCATCTCCGGCTCTGGCAGAATTGCTCAAAGTTCTTAAGAGAACATTCACAAGCAAAGCTCCCAAGCCCACAAGTAAGGCTTTTCCAAAGGCAGTACTAATCCAAAGGCAATGCGCCAACTCCAAAGGAGCATTTTGCCGCTTGGCTTTTCTGGCTGCAAATATTGCAAAAAGTGTCACTAGAAGCGCAATACTTATGGAAATATACGAAAGAAGAGGCATGGGTGCAAAGCCTATATCTGGCCCTACAACTCTAAAACCCATAATAGCGAAAGCAACTAAACCTATGGCATAGTAAAACGTTATCGTTAGCTTATGGAAAGTAAAAGTGTTCACATATATTCCTTTGTAAAACTTTTCATCACATTTGAAGTTTCCTCACAGTTTTTTAAAGTCATTTTATTTGCGCAAACTAGAGCGAAAATAGAAGTGTCACTATAATACTATGAATTTACTAGGTTATCAAGCTCTTAAAAAGCCCTGAGAAAAGCAGGGCTAAAAGTTCTTTTCAGCGCTATAAATCATTATTTTATTTATACTATTAAAATCCCCATTGTAATTTCATCCCCATTCCCACTTCAGAAGTTCTTTCATCACTTTTATTTAAAACGCTGGCACCTTCTTCAGGGATATACAATTCTGGCCCCAAAGACATGCTAAAATCATCTTCATCTACCATTTTTCCATAGGCGCCCAATACTTCATGGGTACCGTGCATTAAATCCTCATCAATGGTAGGCTCTTGAGAACCGGGTGAATGCCACGTGCTTCCTACAGTTTCCGCATGTCCGCGAATAGCCCCGCCTGCCAATTCCAAACCTTCAGACTGTTTAGCATTTTTCTCTTTAGCCGGTTTAGCAGGCCCTGCCGTACCAGAAGTTTCTGCACTGGCACGCGTATTTTGTCGCAATAAAAGTTCCGGAGAAGTTCCTTTTTGCCAAAAGGTATCGTCACTTTGCGATGGCGTATTTTCAGTGCGCCACTGTGCAAGTGCATCCTCCTTAATGGCCTCTACAACATATTTTTCTTGAGATGTGCCTTGCGCACAGAGAGGAGAGGGCAAGGCAAAAAGACCCAGCACACAAAGAGAAAGTATAAAGGACGTACTTTGTGTGCCTTCACACATAAAAAAGGAGTTTAAAGCGAATACATTCTTCATTCACGCAGTATAAGCCCTTTTTTTTAGCTAGGCAAGGTACTAAGCACAAAATAAAAAACTACTTTGTCCATAAAGCTACAGATTGCCAGTATTTTTACTGACAATCTGTAGTAAAGATTTTTTTAAATAAGACGATAAGGCACTTGCCCTTGCTCGTAATAATCATTGCCATCACAATCTATAACCACAATGGCGGGAAAATCCACCACTTCCATGGCGGCAACAGCTTCAGGGCCTAAATCTTCATACGCCAGCACAGTATACTTTTTAATACTCTTAGAAATAAGCGCGCCAGCACCGCCCACAGCAGCCATATAAGGCACACCATGTTTTTTCATGGCATCCACCACTTCGGGTTTACGGTATCCCTTGCCTATCATACCACGCACGCCTTGTTCTAAAATTCGTGGGGTGTAAGCATCCATACGTCCTGAGGTGGTGGGTCCTGCGGCGCCTATGGCTTCACCTGGCTTGGCGGGAGAAGGCCCCACATAATAAATTACGGCATTGGTAAGATCCACCGGTAAGCTTTCTCCGGCATCAAGCGTTTCCACCAATTTTTTATGTGCAGCGTCACGCGCCGCAATAATGGTACCCGTAATAAGCACGCGATCACCTGCACGCAAGGAGCGAGCGGTGGCATCATCAAAAGGCGCAGTAATGCGTTTGCTTTCTGTTGACATGACAAGACTCCTTATAAAATAACTTCTGCGTGACGTGCCGCATTACAGTTAATGTTCACCGCCACAGGAAGGGAAGCAATATGCGTAGGATACCATTCCACATGTACACGTAGTGCTGTGTTTTTTCCGCCAAGACCTTGTGGGCCAATGCCTGTTTTATTAGCCATTTCTAAAAGTTCTTTTTCAAAGGCGGCATAACGTGGGTCAGGATTATGCGTATCAATATCGCGTGCAGCGGCACGCTTGGCACAGATGGCGGCCATTTCAAGATTCCCGCCAATACCCACACCCACCACCATGGGAGGGCAAGAGTTGGGGCCGGCTAGCTTTACCGCTTCCAAAACCACATTGCGCACACCTTCAATACCGTCGGCAGGCACCAGCATTTTTAACACACTTTTATTTTCAGAGCCTGCCCCCTTGGGCGCCAAGCGAATATGCAAAGCATCGCCGGGGACAATGCGCGTATGAATAATGGCCGGCGTATTATCCTTGGTGTTCTTTCTTTCAAATAAAGGCTCTTCTACGCAAGATTTACGCAAATAGCCATCGGTATACCCACGGCGTACACCTTCGTGAATGGCAGTTTCAAAGTCGCCACCCACAATGCGTACATCTTGCCCCACATCCACAAACACGACGGCCAAACCCGTATCTTGACAGATGGGAATATTTCCTTCGGCGGCAATGTCAGCATTGGTAATAAGCTGCTCTAAAATGCTTTGCCCCACGAGGGAAGGTTCATTGTCCTTGGCGTCTTTAAAAGCCTGATACACATCGGAAGGAAGCTTACAGCAAGCTTTGATACAAAGCTCTGCCACAGCCTGACTTATGGCTTCTGCCTGAATTTCACGCATAAAATTTCTCCTTCTGCAACCTTTACGGTGCTTACTTATATGCGTCGAAAAAGGTAGCGCATTACTGGGGAAATTTCCATGTTTTTTTACAGTTTTTCCCGCTCACCGTCCACGGTATTTCGCTTCAAGCCAATGCTGAAAAAAACTTATGAAATATGTCCCTCTCATCTTGCCAAAGCCGTACTTAAGCACTACTTTTCCCCCATGAAAAACAGTATTTCCATTCAAGGTGCCAGACACCATAATTTAAAAAATATTTCGTTGGATATTCCCCGTGATGCTTTGGTGGTTATTTGTGGCCCTTCCGGCTCCGGTAAATCTACCTTAGCTTTTGATATAGTGTATGCTGAGGGACAAAGGCGCTATGTGGAATCTCTCTCTGCCTATGCAAGACAATTCTTACCGCAAATGAATAAGCCCACTGTGGATAAAATTGAAGGGCTCTCCCCTGCCATATCTTTGGAGCAGCAATCCACCGCCCGTAACCCGCGCTCCACCGTGGGCACCGTTACGGAAATATACGACTTTTTACGCGTGTTTTTCGCCCGCCTAGGGCGCATGTACTGCCCTCAATGTGATGAACCCATAGAAGCCCGCGCCGCCGATGAAATTATTGAAGATATACTTCAATTGGCTCAAGGCACTAAATTTATTCTCATGGCACCCTTGGTGGAACACCAAAAAGGCACCCATGCTGACCGCTTCAAAAAGCTGAAAGCTGAAGGTTTTATGCGTGTACGCGTCAATGGGGAAATTCTCACTCTAGACGATATACCAAGCTTGGATAAAAAC
This sequence comes from uncultured Desulfovibrionaceae bacterium, assembly GCA_964371225.1. GTDB lineage: Bacteria > Desulfobacterota > Desulfovibrionia > Desulfovibrionales > Desulfovibrionaceae > CAYJAD01. Next base: position 2,412 of record CAYJNA010000074.1, on the reverse strand, counting down.
AAAAAACATAGCATTGATTTGGTGGTGGATCGCCTCGTCAGTAAAGAAGGCATGCGTGGACGTTTGGCCGACTCTGTAGAGCTGGCCTTGCGCTATGGCGAAGGACGTATAGCCTTACATTTTCCCGACAGCGGCGATGACGTTATTCATGCCACCTCTTCCGTATGTAAAAAATGTCGCCTTTCTCTCCCTGCCCCCAGTCCACAGCTTTTTTCCTTCAACAGCCCTCAAGGCGCTTGCCCACGCTGTGTAGGTCTTGGCACTGTAGACTATTTTGAACCACTTCTTGTGGCACCCAATAAGGGGCTTTCTTTGGCCGGTGGTGCTCTTTTACCGTGGGCTTCTCCCAAAATGTTTGCCCGTTACAGCGAAGCCCTTGCCGCCCTTGGCAAAAGATGGAAATTTACCTTAGAAACGCCTTTGGCTGACTTTAGCGAAAAAGCTCTTTCTGCGCTTTTTTACGGAGAAGATGCTAAGGGGAAACCTGCGCAAGGTTCGCAAGGTTTACGACGTAATTGGATGGGCGGCAATGTGGCCTTGGATGCTCAAGGGGATTATAATAGCGAAAATTTTCTCACGGCAGAACAAGAAGACGCACAAGGCAATGTGCCCATCAATGAAAAACGTTGGACAGGTGTCATGCCCCTCTTGGAAAAGGGTATGCAATATGGTGACGCTTGGCGCGAAACCCTTTCTCGTTATCGTCAATCCACCTCTTGCCCCCAATGCGGCGGTGCGCGTTTGCGTCCTGAAGCCTTGGCTGTACGTGTGGGAGATGTTAATATTGACACCTTTTGCCGCTTTTCTGTGGAAAAAGCCATTGCGTGGCTGGAAACACAAAGCTTTAGTGGACGCCACGAGCTCATTGCCGAGCCTCTACTCAAAGAATTACGCCATCGCCTCCACTTTATGCATGATGTGGGGCTAGAATACATTTCTCTTGGGCGTGCCATGTCTACCCTTTCCGGTGGCGAAGCTCAGCGTATTCGCTTGGCCTCACAATTGGGTTCCGGCCTTGTGGGGGTAACTTATGTCTTGGATGAACCTTCCATTGGCCTACACCCGCGTGACAATGAACGCCTCATCGGTACATTACGTTCCTTACAGCAGCGTGGTAATACCGTATTGGTGGTAGAACATGATGAAGCCACCATTTGTGAAGCTGATACTGTCATTGAGCTCGGGCCAGGTTCCGGTTCTTTTGGGGGCGATCTTGTCTTCTTGGGCGATGTGTCCACCCTCATGCAAAAGGCCGACACCCTCACTGCCAAGTATTTACGAGGCGACATGGGCATTGCTTTGCCCGATGAAAGGCGCGAAGCTAAAAGTATGCTCACACTAAAGGGCATCACTACCAACAATTTGAAAAATATTGATTGCCATATCCCTCTTGGTGTACTCACCTGTGTTACTGGTGTTTCCGGCTCAGGCAAATCTTCCTTGGTGGTGGACACCCTCTATAAACACCTTGCCCTTTCCCGCGGCATACGTGTCGACCAGCCCGGTACCATTGCCGGCATAAGCGGACATGAGGGCATAGAACGCATTGTATCCATTGACCAAAGTGCCATTGGCCGTACACCGCGTTCTAATCCTGCCACCTATACCAAGATATTTGATGAAATACGCAATATCTTTGCCACCACAGCCGACGCACGTAAACGCGGCTATACTGCCAGTCGCTTTAGTTTTAACGTCCGTGGTGGTCGTTGCGAAGCCTGCAATGGTGACGGACAAATTCGTGTAGAAATGCACTTTTTACCCGATGTCTATGTACAATGCGACGTATGCAAAGGTAAAAGGTACAACCATGAAACCCTTGAGGTACGTTACAAAGGCTTAAACATCGCTGAAGTGTTGGATCTTTCCGTAGAGCAAGCCCACAATTTTTTTGAAAATTATCCGGCCTTGGAAAGACGCTTAGCTGTGCTTATGGATGTGGGGCTTGACTATATTCGCTTGGGGCAACCTGCCACCACGCTTTCCGGAGGAGAAGCGCAACGCATTAAAATTTCACGTGAATTAGGTAAAAAATCCCTACCTGGCACCATGTATATTTTAGACGAACCCACCACAGGTTTACATATGCATGAAGTGGGCAAGCTTATTACAGTACTTCATAAATTGGTGGAGCGCGGTGCTTCGGTGGTAGTTATTGAACATAATACCGATGTTATCCTCACTTCTGACCATGTACTGGATTTGGGCCCCGGCGGCGGCGAAAATGGCGGGCGCATTGTGGCAGAAGGCACTCCGGAGGCCATTGTGGCAGATCCTAACTCTGTCACAGGAAAATTTCTCATGGAAGAGCGAAATATACGCCGTAAACGTAAAGTATAATTGTTCCCACACAAAAAAATGGCGGTAAGACAACATCTTACCGCCACATATTGCTGACAAAGTCCACTGGGG
>CAYJNA010000073.1:0-12765 GCA_964371225.1 uncultured Desulfovibrionaceae bacterium | reverse complement strand
CCGGTAATATTACGTACCATTTGCTTGAGGAAGCCATCGGCCTCTGCTGTAAGGGTCATAATACAATCATGATAGGCTTCTGGTGCCCAAGGGGAACCTTGGTGTAATTCTAGCCTGTGTATATGACGCGTGGTGTCAAGGATGGGGGTTCCCACATTTTGTAAAGCTGCAAAATCGTGCTTACCACATAGATAGGGTAAGGCTTGGCGCATGCGCTGGGTATCACATTTCCCAGGAGCCCAAACGAAGGGGCGCAAACGCGGTGGTAAGCCACTACGTTGTGCCCAAAGGGTGTAGGTATAGGTTTTTTTTATGGCATGAAAACGGCTGTGAAAATCTTCAGCCACTTTTTCTACTTGAGAGACGCAAATGTCTTGTGGCAACATGCCGTGAAAGATGTTTTCCCATTCTTCCGTGCTTTTTTCCTTACAAGTGGGGGGCAAGGTAAAATGCATGACTTGCCCTTCAGCGTGTACGCCGGCATCGGTACGTCCTGCTCCGTGTACGCGTACCGCTTGCCTACATACTGTCTGTAATACCTTTTCCAATTCCCCTTGAATGGTGAGGGGGGCATTGGGTTTTTCTTGCACCTGCCAGCCGGCATAGCGCGTTCCCACATAGCTGAGTGTGCATTTATAGCGCGTCATAGGAATGACTTCAGAATACTATTGCTCAAGGCGCATGCGGCTCAAAATTTCTGTAAGCTTTGCCGTTTTTACAGGATTCATATAGCTTAGAATTTCCCCTGCTTGTTTGGATTTCATGCTCACAAGAATTTTTGCGGCAATATTTTCGTCAAGGTTTTCTAAAGCCGCGCCAGCTGAACGTGGCTTCATGTTGGAGTACATGCTTATCAAAGTGTTTACCTTACCCTCTTCAACGCCTTTGGCTTCTTTAAGCATATTTTGCACTTTGCGCTCTGCCGATTGCAACTCTTCTAAACGCTGTTCCATTTGCTTTTTCAGCATAAGAATTTCTTGCTCACGACGCGCCAATTCTTGCTGTTTGCGGTTAGGATCTTCAGGCGGTACGTAAGCGTCTAAACGCGGTGCTGGAGGGTTGGTATTAGGCACGAGCAAACTTTCTGTGGCGCTGACACCGGTTTTAGGCCCTGCCACACCGGCAGGCAATACCTGTGAGGGAGGTGTAAAAGGCGTTGTGGTTCCTGTTCTTGGAGCAGGGGCAGGAGGCGCATCTAGGGTGGCAGCATAGGCCACTTGATCCACACCCAAGCGCGGAATGGGAAGGCTTGTCATGGCAAGGACATTATCCCACCAAGAAATATCTTCTTGAGCTGGTTTTTCTGCTTTTACCACCGGTTCCGTGGCGGCTAAGGCTTGTTCCTCTGGGCGTATATTAAGCGTATGCGCAATGGTGTCAGCATATTGATATCTTGGGTCTGCTTTATAGGCCAAAGCGGCGCGTACAGCTTCAGAGCCTTGGGGGTCTTGTAAAGCTTGTGCAGGAGTTACAGCAGCAGTGTAACTGGGGTGCTTACCTTGCGGCGCATCATGACCGTCTTGTTGTGCAAGAGGGGTGTCTTGATTGTTTGTGTTGTCTTGCGTGGCGTCATTTTTTTGAACAGATTTTGCGTCTGCAGTGGTGGAACTGGGCTCATTTTGCTCATAGCGCGCCACCAAAGCATCCACAATGCCAAAACTGGGCAAAGTGTAGCCAAAGCCAATGGCTGCAAAAAGCATAATCTTAAGGAAACCAAGACCCATGAGGGCTTGGCACATTCTAGAGAGGGACCATGTTGAACCGTAGCGTTGCGGCTTCGTCATTGTTTTTTCTTTCCTGTTCTTTTTCTGCAGCATGATAACGCTCCTGCTGTTTATCTTTGAGCTTTTCCAGTACTTTTTTGTCTTTTGCACGTAAGAGCATAAGGTCTTTACACTGTTTTACATTTTCATGCAAATGGCGTAGTCTGGTATGGCTTTGATGAAGGTCGTTTTTAAGGCCTTTTATATAATTTTCTAAAATCCAGCGCGAACCAGCATCTAGGGTTCTGCTTTGGCACATTTCAGCTTCTTTATCTCTAAGTTCTGTTTGGATAGAAGTAAAGCGTTCTTCTTCTTTTTTATACATTTGTTGGGCTTTACTCAGGCGCACCTTAGCTTCTTCTTCAAGCATGGACCTGTAGTCGAGGATTTTTTGCATGGGAAAAGAAAAAGACATGGTACCACCTGTTGAAAAAATGACATATTTAGTTGTGTTATGCAAAAAATAGACCATGATTAGAATGTATTGCTTTTTGCGCATAGCTCAGGTAGCTTATTTGAGTTCTCTTCTTGGCAATTTTTTTGTGCTTATAAAAGACCCTAACATTGAGACAGCACTATGCACACATCACTCCCCACCTATTGTATCATTGGCCAGCCTTTAGGACATAGCCTAAGCCCTGCTTTTCATAAAGAGGCTTTTGCACGTTTGCGCTTTGAGGGCGATTTTGCTCCTTGCCCTTTAGATGCGGATAAAGTGCCGGACTTTATACAAGCTGTGCGTGCAGGCACTTTTAAAGGTTCTTGCGTCACCATTCCGCATAAGGAGTTGATGCTTTCTTTCGTGGATGCCATTACACCACGGGCTAAAAGTGTGGGTGCGGTGAATACTTTGTATATGGAAGGCGCCACTTTGTGGGGGGATAACACGGATGTACAAGGCTTTTTACATCCGCTCTTGGGGCGTAAAGTGCCTACCCGCGCTTTAATTTTAGGAGCAGGGGGGGCAGCCCGTGCTGTTATTGTGGCTTTAAAGCAATTGCGCTCAGAGGGTATGCAAAAAATATTTATCAGCACCAGAGATTTAGCTAAAGCACAAGCTTTAAGCCAAGAATTTAATTTAACTCCTGTTATTTGGGAAAAACGCACCACCATAAAAGCGCCGTGGGTTATTAACACAACTCCCTTGGGCATGAAGGGAGATTTAAGCACGGAAAGCCCTTATCCAGCCAAGGCTTTTGAACAAAATAAAGAGCGTGACAGCCTTGCCTATGACATTGTGTATAATCCTCTAGAAACACGTTTTTTACGTGAGGCCAAGGCCGCTGGCTGGCAAGTGCAGGATGGTTTGGATATGTTTGTGGGGCAAGCCTTGGAGCAGGAAAAAATATGGCTTGGGCAAAGTGCGGAATTTGCACCCATGCGGGCTTTTGCAGAAAAAATGTTGTGTCAAAGCACCTAGGCTCAGAGCCCTTTACGTAACTACCTATGTCAAAACTTTTCGCTATTTTCTTGCCACCTCTCCCTGCCATCAGCGGTGGCTTTACTGTGCTCTTGGAACTGGGAGACTTGCTTACCCGCTTGGGGCACAAGGTGTGCTTTGTGAGTCACGAGGAAGCAAGACCTATACCCATCTATGACGTAGTGCGACAAAAAACATGCCTTCCTTTAGTAAGCTGGTCGCAGGTGCGCCTATCTAAAAATGATGTGTGGATTGTACCCGAAGGCTGGCCCAATGCCTTGATATTGGGACTGAAGGCTGAAGCACGCTGCATTGTGTATATGCAAAGCTGGTTGTATGCTTTGCGCACTTTGCCGCAAGGCGTGCAGTGGCAACAGCTGCCTGTGGATTTTTTGTGCGTTTCTGAACCTGTGCGCCATTGCTTACGCGCGCTCACAGGTAAGGATGGCCCCCTTTTGCGCCCCGCTGTGGACACGACTCTTTTTCATCCAAATGCTTCCATAAATTTAGGCGCACCTAGCCACGGAACAGTGCGCGTGGCTTGGATGCCGCGTAAAAATAAGGGTATTGCTACGCAAATTATACAAGCTTTTGAGCAGCGTATGGCGCGATTGTACCCGCATATTTCTGTTGAATGGGTAGAAATACAAAAAATGTCATTGGCAGAGGTGGCCGCCACATTGCGCTCTTGCCATATCTTTTTATGTACGGCTTTTCCTGAGGGCTTTGGTTTACCGCCTTTGGAAGCCATGGCTTGTGCTTGTGTGCCTGTGGGGTTTTCCGGTCTTGGCGGCTGGGATTATATGCGCTCTTGTGCGTTACCAGACGCAGATATGTCTTTTTTAAGTAAGCCCTTTTTTGCCATGGCACCCTGCCCTGTGGATGCTTTTATCACAGACAAAACAGAGGGTAATGGCTTTTTTGTGGAAGACGGTCATGTTTTTGCGGCCATATTGGCGCTTGAACAGGCGACGCTCTTGGTCTATGAAGGGGGGGAAGCTTTGGCACGTTTACGGCATGCCATGCTTTGTACCGCTGAGGCCTATACAGCGCAAAAACGCTGGGAATCCTTCCAACAATTAGAACCTTTTTTCACGGCGTAAAACATGTCTAAAAAAACTCCTTTGCCACCACAACAGATGGCACAATTTCTTTCTTTGGCGCCTTGTGGTGTGGATAGTCATGCCCATTTGGATTCTTCTCAATTTGACCGCGATAGAGATGAAGTTCTAGCGCGTGCCAAAGAATGCGGCATAGCGCATATAGGAAATATCTTTTTACATCCTCAAGACCTTGTGAGTCGAGCCGCGTATTTTGATGCGCATCCTGAAGTATTTTTTGCCCTTGGCATTCACCCTTGCGATGGTGACGCTTGTGATGAAAGCGTACTGACCCTCATGCGAGAGCTCTTTTTATCAGAGCCGCGCCTTAAGGCTTTAGGCGAAATTGGCCTTGATTTTTATTGGGATGAATGCTCCAAAGAAGTGCAAATGCAGGTATTTGTGGAACAATTGCACTTGGCAAAGGAATTGGAAAAACCTGTGATTATACACAGCCGAGACGCCACAGACGCTACGCTGGCACTTTTGGAAAAAGAAGGTTTTAAAGACTATCCTCTGTTGTGGCATTGCTTTGGCGGTTCCGCCAAAGAAGCTAAGCGCATTGTGTATAATGGTTGGCATGTGTCCATACCAGGGCCTGTGAGCTATCCTAAAAATACTGAATTGCGTGAGGCTGTGGCCATAATCCCCGCTGATAAAATACTCATGGAGACGGATTGCCCGTATCTTTCCCCGCAACAATGGCGCGGTAAACGCAATGAGCCGGCCTATACGGTATATACCATTGCGGCCATGGCTGAGGCGCGTGGTATGCAGGCTGATGCTTTATGGCAGCTATGCGGTGAAAATGCACGTCGGTTTTTTGGCCTTGGAGAGTTTGCATAGTTAAGTGTTTTTTTAGGTTTAATCACAATATACCAATATGCATGAAAAAAAGATGATATTCAATGAATATCATCTTTTTTTCTGGTGAAAGCCTTCCCCCTCATAAGACGGTTATGAGGGGAAAGGTTTTCTACCCATACGGGTAGCAAACTATGACAATAACGCTGCCACGCGAGAGGCATCAAGGCCACTATGCGCATGTAAGGCTGCGTATGGGTCATGCGCTATCATGGAGATGGTCTCATCCATAACAGCATCCACATCTTCATCGGCTATAAGCGTAGGCTGTACGCCACCGACGGAGTTTACAACAACGCTATCTTGTGGTGCTGTTGCTACTGCAGACTGAGTTTGACGAGGCTCAGTGTTTGCAGAATGTAAAATCTCCCAGTGTACTGCTTGAGTGCTACCTGTAATAGTGGATATGTTATTCATAAGATTTCTCCTGACGGACTAAGAAGCAAAATTTTCCTTCTTGTTTTTGTTATAAACTTTAATGCAAACCGTGTGCCAGTTGTTGAGGTCATTGTGGTATTGTCTTGGCTGGCAGGAGAAATATATATGAATGGCGATGAGAAATATATGCCATAGCGTTGTGGGGAATGTGGTGGCATAAGACGTGATCGCATTTGTCTTGTCGTGAGGCAAGGTTTACGCGGCATAAAAAAAGCTTCCCTAGGCACGCTAGAGAAGCTTTTAAAAACAAATCACTGTAAGGAAGTTTACTTCACGTCGATAACAGTAACTTTGCCGGTTTCTGCGTGCAACACGTGCACGGCGCAACCAAGTCATGGATCAAAGGCGCGAATAAGGCGCCCTACGTTTACGGGATTTTCGATGTCTGGTACTTCCACGCCAATAAGGGCTTCTTCCACGGTACCTCTAGCACCCTTATCATCGCGGGGGCTACAGTTCCATAATGTGGCAGACACAATTTGATAATTATCAATTACTTGATCTTTTACGCTCAAGTAGTGGATAAGAGAACCACGGGGAGCTTCTGCACAGGCATAGCCTTCGGCAGTCATGGGAATTTCCCACTCAGTCCATGTTTCTTCTTCAGGCTTAACTTCTTTAAGCCATTTGCTCACTTGCTCAGCGATGAGCAAGGTTTCTTCAGCACGAGCCACGTGGCGACCCATGATGGAGAAAACATTTTCTTTGCCAAGATCGCGGAAATTTTTCACGTCTAGGCCAAAATGTTCTTTGAGCATTTTTTTACCCACTTCAGAGAAGGGAGGGTTGGTAATCCACATACGAGCAGCGGGGCCCACTTCCATGGCATGACCATCATAACGAGGTGCTTTAACAAAGCTGTATGCGTCCTTTTTATCAGGAGCAACAATTGTTTCAGCTTCCATGAAGTTTTTGCCGGTGGTTTTGTCATCGAACCAAGAGTATTTCACTTGTTCAGTGATTTTCTTAGGATCAAATGGCATATCCTTACCGTCAATATATACGCCTGGCTTTAAGAGGAAGCTCTTGGCATCGCCGTCCAATTGGAAAACGCCGAAGCAAGATGCATTCATGTGGCCTTGGCCTTGCTTAAAGAGGTCTTTGTAAGCAGCGCCCACTGTGTATGTCACAGGAAGGTACTTATTTTTTACAAAGTCTTCTACCACTTTAAACTTAGCGGCATATTCTACCAAGGTGTCCTTGGTAGGAATTTGTGTTGCGCCGCCAGGGGCAATGCCATGAACGTGTGGCATTCTGCCGCCAAATATAGCTACCATTTGGTGCGCAATGCGGCGCACTTCAAGGGCTTCAACATATTGATCTACACCCACCTTATTAACGGCCTCTGGCAAGCGAAGATCTGGCTTAGCCATGCGGGGCACGAAAGGTGCGGTGTTTGGGCCTGCCACATAGTCAAGGGCAGCCAAGTGATAAAAATGTAAAATGTGGGACTGCAAGTAGTTTGCGCCCAAGATAAGGTTACGGGTAATGCGAGCATTATTGGTAACTTTAATCTTAAAAGCATCTTCTTGCGCGCCAGCAGATACCATGGCGTGTGAAGTTGGGCACACACCACAAATACGTTGTACGATTTGTGTGGAATCGCGAGGGTCACGGCCCTTAAGGATGTTTTCAAATCCGCGGTACATACCGCCGAAAAGCTTTGCATCCACCACTTTTCCATTTTCAACAACCACCTCAGCTTTGAGGTGGCCTTCGATACGGGTGACCGGATCGATGGCTATGGTTGTTTTAGCCATAAATGCCTCCTTAATGCTGTGAGCTTACAAGCGCACAGTGAAACCTAGTTAGAGTAGAAGGGAGAGGAATCGTCTGGGAAACCAGGATCTGTACAACTGATACAAGTAGCGTTGGCTACGCACCAGTTGACTCCGTTCCACATGCGCTTAAAGGAGTCACAGTAGGCCTGTGGACCCTTACAGCCAAGATCGTAACGACAGCCAGACTTATCAGTCATGATGGCGCTCATGGTACCTTCGTCAAACATGGGCAAGAATGGACAGTTTTCGTGTACATTTTGACCATAGAAGGGGAGCGGACGACCGCTTTCATCAAGAGCTTTTACTACTTCGCCAAGACCTTTTTCAAGACCATGCTTTTTCACAAGCTCAAGTGCAAGAGCGACAGTGCCTACAATCCAGTCAGGTTGTGGAGGACAGCCGGAAATGTTTACCACAGGGGTAGCGATATTATTCTGTTTAAGGAACGCGCTTACGCCCATGGCTTCGGTTTTAGAACCTGCAGCAGCAGGAATGCCACCGAAGGAAGCACATGTACCCACAGCTAAAATAGCAGCGGCATCGGCGCCCAATTCTTTTACAAGATCAGTCATCATAATTTCTTCGTGATGACCGTCTTTTAGGGTTTCACCCACAACACAGTACTTTCCGTTGGCAGCTACAGGTATGGCACCTTCTACTACCACAAAGAACTGACCTTTGTGTGCTTTGGCAACGCTACGCATATGGTCAATGGCTTGTTCACCTTCGGCTGCCATCACGGTGGGGTGGAAGTCGAGGCTTATAACCTTGAGTAATACATCAGCGATGCTTGGGTTAGCAGTATCAAGCAAGGATACAGAACAACCGGTGCATCCTTGGCCTTGTAGCCACAGCACAGGAGGGCGGCCGCCGCCTGCTGATTCAGCAAGGGCATTTTTAATGGCAGGGTGGAACATTTGGGAAACCCCAAAGCCAGCCACAGAACCTGTGCAAAGTTTTACAAAATCACGCCTATTGAGACTCATCCAATGCCTCCTGAAAGTGTATGGCGTTAACATAGAGGGGCTAAACCCCATGGTGCAAAGACCACAGCGGTCTTCTTTGCCATTTCGTAGCGTATTTTGAGTACTATGTCAATGTAAGCTGTCTTGAAAGCTTCTTTCATAAAGGCATTGAAAATTTATTTTGAGATATATTTCACAGAGTAAGGTTTTTGGGCGTACAAATTTTTTTGCCCTGTCATAAGAAAATACGCACAGTAAAAGCCATATTTTTCTCCACGGCTTTTGCTGTGCGCATTCTACATGTATTTTTTACCGTCTTCAGGGGAAATAGAAGCTCCTAAGAGTAAATATATATGCCTTGCAAATGTTTTTTATTATTTATCAAAATACTTAGAGCAAAGCTTTGTTGCTGCTTCGGGGTTCTTCCCAGCACCGTTGGCGGCGCTTATGTATAAAAGTTCGCCTTGTCCCTTATCAATATACGATTTTATTTGTTGTGCAGAGTATTGCTCGGGAAAAACACCGGCAGTTCTCAATAATGCGCCTACTCTTTCATAAATAACTCTGTGATCTGCAGTGGGGCTTAAGCTGGCGCCATTGTAAAGGCATATTGTTTTCCAGCTAGCCAAAGCTAAGGAAGGTAGGCTTATACAAATCATAAAAACTGCAAGTACGAAAATCTTTTTCATGTGCTGCTCCTTATGTAAAAGATAGGAAATATGCATGGTGAATCTCCATGGCAAAATAGCAGAGAAAAGAGCTTTGTGCAATGAATTGCGTAATGAATTGCGCAAAGGTCGTAAAAATGATGTTGCACTATGCATGTAAAAAGCCTTCTTTGCAGGAACAAAGAAGGCTTTTTACAAATAATCGACACTGAAAAAGTATTTATGTGCCGCTAAAAACAATGCGGTAAAAGGAGCTCATTAAGCGCCTATATCCCAATCAAGGCCAAACTTGTCGTGCAAAATGCGCACGGCCAGTTCTACGTATTTTTCTTCAATAAGAATAGTAATTTTGATTTCAGAGGTGCTGATCATCAAAATATTAATATTTTCTTGTTGCAATGCTTCAAAAGCAGAAGCAGCTACGCCGGAATGGTTGCGCATACCCACGCCAATGGCGGAAACCTTTGCTACGCTGGTATCATGTCTAATACCGGAAGCATTGATTTTTGTTTTAATTTTTTCACAAAGTTCCAATGTCTTAACCAAATCTTTACGGGAAATGGTGAAGGTCATGTCGGTGATACCATCATTACTGGTGTTTTGAATAATCATATCTACCAGTACGCCGCCTTCAGAAAGAGGGCCAAAGATGGAGGCGGCAATGCCTGGTTGGTCAGGTACACCATGTAAGGTGACGCGAGCTTGGTCTTTGTCATAGGCAATGCCAGAAACGAGAACGGCTTCCATTGTAGAATCCTCCTGAGTTACCAAGGTGCCGGGATTGTCCGTAAAGGTAGAACGCACGCGGACGGGAACTTTATATTTTTTTGCAAATTCCACAGAACGAATATGCAGAACTTTAGCACCCATAGAGGCCATTTCAAGCATTTCGTCATAGGAAACTTTATCCATTTTACGCGCTGTGGAGCATAGGTTGGGGTCTGTGGTAAATACCCCTTCCACGTCCGTATAAATTTCACACTCACAAGAGCCAAGAGCCGCAGCCATGGCCACAGCGGAGGTGTCGGAACCGCCGCGTCCAAGAGTGGTAATGCGCTTGTTTTCGGTGCAACCTTGGAAGCCTGCCACCACAAGTACATCATGCTCTTCTAAGTGGGCATAGAGGGTTGCGCTGTCTATGGAAAGAATACGCGCATTGCCATGTTGGTCATCAGTGATGATGGGCATTTGAAAGCCAAGCAAAGAGCGCGCTTTAATGCCGGCATCTTTAAGAAGCATGGTGAAAAGAGAAATGGAAACCTGTTCGCCGGTGGATACGAGTTGGTCGCATTCTGCGGCGTCGGGGCTTGCCGACCATTGATCTGCAAGGGCAAGGAGGGCGTTGGTATCTCCGGAACGAGCCGAAAGAACCACCACCATTTTGTAGCCACGTGCAAGGCCGGCCATGACCTTTTCTTGCACTTGCTTCATACATTCAAGATTGGCTACAGATGTGCCGCCAAATTTTTGTACAAGAATTTTCATAGTGTTGCCTAGGGGTTGGTGAAAGGCTGAAAAAAATTATGCATTGGGCCATTGCTTGAGGAAGGCTTCAGCTAAGGAGCCAAAAGCATGCACCTCAAGAAGCCTGCACTTTTCGCATATTTTAAGAGAAATGTCTAGATAATCCTCTGGTAAAGCCTCTTGTGGTAGATATTCTGACCATTCTATGAGCGTGAGGGTGGCATTGTTGTCAAGAGCTTCCCATACTTCTTCCGGCAGGGAATACATGCAACGGTAAAGATCGGCATGAAGTATGCGCGGTGTGGTGGCGTATTCATTACATAAAGTAAAGCTGGGGCTAGAAACTTCTGCTTTGTCACCGTGGGGCAGAGCTTGCACCAAGGCGCGGGTAAAAGTGGTTTTACCGCTACCCAAATCCCCCTTAAAAAGTAAGGCTTTCACAGGCAGGCTATGGTGTTTTTGCCAATATTCACTAAGCAAAAGAGCTATTTTTTGTGCCAGATGTTCAGTGGCGGTAAGGTCTGCCAGTGTGCAATTATACGTAGTCAAGGCTGTATACCTCGTTGTCATAGGTGTTATCCGCTTTTTTAGCTAAATGTGTAAGGCTTTTGGCTAAAAATGTGCTAAGGTCTGAGGCTGCGTGCCCGCGGTATGGATATTTTTTTTGTGCCAAAAGTCCGGCACGCGCATGTAAGCTGGCCGCTAAGGCCGTAATATGCAAGCTATCCACATGGGGCAGACGCGCTGCCAAGGCCGCTGTGCATCCTGTAAGCACATCGCCGGAACCGGCAAGAGCTAAGCTAGGAATGTCATAGGGTAAAATATAAGTGGGGCTATTGTGTTGCTTAATAAGTGTGGCGGCACCTTTCAAAAGCCATACGCAAGGTAAAAGCTGTGAAAGCTCTTGCAAGGCTTCAAAACGACGTGTTTGAATGTCTTGTGCTGTGCATTGTAAAAAGCGCGCGGCCTCGCCGGGATGCGGTGTGACTATGTCATCAGGGCGCACGTGGGCGCGCAGTTCTTTATCTTGTGCAAGCAAGGTGAGCGCATCGGCATCAAGCACAGCGCGCGGACGTGTGTCTTGCGCCAGAACAGCTTGCAAAAAATAGTAGGCGTGCTCGTCGGTACCCATGCCCGGCCCCACAGCCAGCGCGTGTACTTGCGGTAATTTTTCCACCAAGACTTGTGGTAAGGGGATGGGCCATGCTTGTGTATGGGCATGGTCTTTTTGTGCTTGCGCTGTATTTGCTAGAGCTAAGGTCATTATATTAGGACAGGCATTTTTTACGGCAGCACAAAGGGCAGAAGGTGCTGCCGCCGTCACAAGACCGGCTCCCGTGCGTGAGGCGGACAAGGCGGCCAAATGCGCCGCGCCGCTGAGGTCTGCTCCGCTCATTCCTTCTTGGGGACGAGAGCCTCCCAAGACCAATACATGGCCAAAGGAACCCTTGTGACTTTGGCTCTTTCCTTCTTTGAGTACGCTGCTAAGCCTTGCCCCTTGCAAGAGACGAAAAGAAGGCGCGTGCGTTTCTTGTACCGTACGAGGAATGCCAATACTGCGCACAAAAAGTTTGCCTGTATACGGCGCCGCACAGGGCAATACAAGGCCGGGCTTGGCTGCGGCAAAGCATACGGTGGCATGGGCTTGTACGGCCACAGGTGTCTGCGCATGTGGTAAGCCTGTAAGTGCGGAACAACCGCTAGGAATGTCTAAGGAGAAAATAAAAGCTGTTTTCTTACAGGTGTTAATATATTGAATGTATTCTATAAATTGCGGACGCAAAGCCCCATCAAAGCCTGTGCCTAAAAGGCCATCCACTACTATATCTGCCTGTTGCCACGGTGCAGGGATGCTTTTGTGCGTCATGGCAACACTTTTTTTGCCTAGGTACTGCAAGGGAACGCCACAATTTTTTGCCATGCGTATGTGTTGCTTGGTGACGCCGGTATAGGCTTGCAAAGGCTTTGTGTGTAGCACAAGGGGCTTGGCACCAAGGTCAAGTAAATGGCGTGCAAGGCATGCGGCATCGCCGCCATTATTTCCATTACCCATGAAAAGTACAATGTGCTTAGCGTGCAGACTTCCATATTCCTTGTGCAAAGCGCACAAAGCCTCACGGGCAGCATTTTCCATAAGTATGGCTTCAACAATGCCTAGCTTTACAGCTTCGTTGTCCCAGCGGCGCATTTCTTCTGCCGTGGGCAGGGGGAGAGAAGGGAGTAGTGTCATAGGCTTACCAAGTATCGTAAACAAAGCCTGCGGCGTTGGCGTGTTTTTTGATTGCGGCATTAATGGTTTTTA
>CAYJNA010000072.1:0-12875 GCA_964371225.1 uncultured Desulfovibrionaceae bacterium | reverse complement strand
TAACATAATACCTTTTCAGCGCGTTAAGATGTTTTTCCATGCACTTTTTTGCGCCATTTTTGCACCTGTTTTTTACATAAAAACGGTTTAAATTCTAGTACTATTTGCCGTGCAGATGGCATTTCTGATTTTTGAATTAAGGGCGGTATGAGCTCTTCCAAGGCCGCACCCATTTCTTCATGCAATAGCCTTTGGCTTTTACTGGGTGATAAAGCTTGCAAAAGCGCTTTTTCGCGCACAGCCGCCACCATTTGCTCCACCCCTTGGCGCACAAAGTTCTTACTCTGTGTATTGCCTTGTATAAGAGCCTTGGCACTGTGTATAATATCTTCTTGTAATGCCATGGCATACGCCAGCTCTTGCTCCGCGGCAAATTCTCTTACCCACGCCGCATATAATGTATTTTGCAGGCCTGCCCATGCCATGTAGTTTTTCTGCTCTTTCTTAGGTAATGTTTGTAGTGCCTTATGGGTTTCAGCTTGAAACCAAGTGGCATACTCTGTCTCCACTTCCAAAGCCACTTGGGGGGGCTTTTGACGCCACATTTCTTGCCATGCCATGAAATTGTTTTGTAAAAGCAATGCGGCGGCGCGTGTATGTAAGCACGCTTTTAAGGAGAAAGAACAGGCTTTATGCGGTGTGAACGACCTATGCGCCTGCTTTTGCATGACTTCATCTGCTGAATACGTATTTTTTGCATGACTCCTTTCTCCTTGCGCCACCGCTCTAGCTTCTTGTGGCGGCGCTCCCTGTGATGATTCCCCCTGTGTCGGTGCCCACTGATACTGGCGTAATACTTGTGCATCGGGTAAATAAAATGACATACTATACCTCCCCTCCTCTTCCTGTTACATCAATTTTCCCAAAGCATTTCCCACCTTTTTGCTATGAGAAAGTAAAGTCTGCGCCCCATCCAGCAAGGGCGTATACTGATGAGCTTTATTCGAATACATATCTGACTTACTTTGCGAAACCGCAGCTTGATTTCTATAATTCCACGCATCAATACGTTTATTATAGTCTTGCCATGCGCCTTGTTCTTGTATTTGTAAGGCATCAAGCTCTCCTTTCTCCGTGGTGTCCAGATTCAAATCCAAAGCTGAGCCCACATCCACAGCCACCCCACTGGCTGCTTGACCGGCTCTTTGCGCGCCCACAATTTTTGCCGCCTCTTGGCGTTTTTTCACACCATCTTCATAGGCTTGGCGTTTTAACTCCGCGCCTTCATATTCTGCCATTTGCGCTTGTTGCTCTGCCACTTGGGCGCCATAGGCTGCCATGTCTGATTGATACTCTGCTTGTTGCTTTTGAGCATTGGCTTGTTGCACAGCACCATATGTACCCATGGCTGCCGAAGCTATGGCTGTCACCGCTGAAATTACCGCCATGGCTGTTGTTCCCACTGCCATAAGACCTCCCTATAGGTATTTTAGAGTAAATTTTTATGGTAAATACTTTCTGTATGTTGTGCCCCAAGGCGCCTATATAAAGCGTCACAGGGTTTGCTCATGGGCGAAGAATATTGCACACTTTTTGCGCCGCGCTCTTGTAAAGCTTTTTCTGCTTCGCGTAAAAGGCGTATGGCCACAAAGGCTTGCTTTGCGCGCACATGAGGCTTTATGTAAAAGGCATCTAGATTTGCAAGAATGTCTCCCCCCTTGTGATGACAAGGTATCAATGTAAAGACGGCATACCCACATAACTCCCCTTGTTCTGTGCGCACTGTGCTTATGTGCAACATGTGCAATTGCTCAAAAAGTTGATACTGCTCCTTTTGTAAAACATAGGGGCGCTGCCCATGCATAGAAGCTTCAACCTCTTGCCAATGAGCATGTAAAAGCTCTTCCACTTGTCCCAACACCGTAGCCAGCGTTTCACTTTGATACAGCAAAGGCACCTCCTTTATCCTTGAATATCCATATCCATAATCAAGGCCATCACAGTGAAAGGTAAAGGCCTATCCTGCACCAACCATACGGTGCTATCAAAAGCCTGCCCACCGCCGGGGCTAAAATGTATGTCTTCACTTACAAGCTCCACCGGCTTTCCCCAAAATTCCGGCACAAAGGGAAAATCGTATAAATGCTGCTCGGTGGCACCGTACTTTCCCCCCACTGTGGCCTGTACGCGCACTATACATTGCCCAATGCCGCGCATCTTACCTAAGGTGGTGCCTGAATGCCCCTCTCCTTCTGTCGGCAAGGTGGCAAGTTTTGAGGTATAGGGTAAACCCACATGTACCGTTTTTGCGGCAAAAGGGAGGGTAATGGCGCCATCTTGCACCATAAGTCCCTCCACAGGGCTTCCTTCAGCCAATACCGACACCACACATCCTTCTAAATGCTCCAATTGTGCTATGTCTTTTGTAGCTTCAGCCCATTGATAACTTTTGCCAGCATCCACAAAAAAAGCCTGCTCCACACCATGCGGCTCCTGCCAACGAGAGGCCAATCGCTCAAGGTAATAATGCTCCTGCCCGCCTATATTTCTTTGCACCACAAGGAAAATACTGTCGCCTTCTGCGCCGGACACTGTCACCACCGAACGCACTTTCCCTTGCGTTATATGTCTACTCCATCCCCAAATATCATGTTCTTTCATGTAGGTAAGTGCCAAAAGGGTTCCATCGCTGCGCACCACCCAAATGCTAGAGCTGGGGCTTTGCTGATACGCCCATTGCCGCAGGCTAAAGCCATCAAAAAGATGCGGTGCCATGATGGAAAGGTCATTACCGGAATAGCCATCCTTTTCTAAACTATAAAAAAGATCGCGCACTCTTGCCCCATGACGCTGCACATGCATGATGGAATTCCCTATGATAATAGGGAAAAGATTAGATGAACCCCAATAGCTTTGCGCCGTAATATATACATTGGCGCTGGTTATGGCTGCACCATCCCCGCTGGCTTTATATTCACTGCCACTGGTACCAATGAGTAAATCACCAAAGCTGGCCGTCCATGTGATGGCGTCAATATTGCCGGAGGCTATGAGATACTCCACAGGGTCATCATCTTGCAGGGGGCGTGACTTACGAAAGTTTTCAAAATCACCCACCCGCGACATATAAAAAGCCTGCGGGCTCTTAGGCGTGGCAGCTAAGACCATACGCTGTTGATGAAAAGAAACCACGCCGGGATAATTACCCTCAGCAAAGGGGTCCCAGTCCTCACGCGGCGTATCAGAAATATCTGCCTGATAATTATTATCTGTGAAAGAAGTGGTGCTACTTATGCCAATGAAGCCAAAATACCCTGCTTCTTCACGATAAATATTATATTCAACAGCTCCTTCCACAGTTTTTAAAGTCAGTTTAGTGCTGTCTCCCACGACCCAATCTGAAGGATGTTTTGCTTGAACCTCGCCGGCAGGAGAAGCTAAAGATTCCTTACCTTGTGCATCCACCGCCACAACTTTATAACGTAAAGTATAGCCTGAAGCCGTTCCGTTAAAGGATACAGTGGGTTTTTGCGGTGCAGTTAAAGAAGTATTAAGCTGCACTTGCTCCACAGACCACGTATAATAAGGGCCTTGCCCTGTGCGTAACAGCTTATGTAAAGGATATTTCTTATGGGCAAAATACACCACATCCCCCACCTGAGCGAAAGAAAGCAAGGGTAAATCTGCCACTTCCCACGGCGCGCTGATGACGACCCCTTCCACTAAACCTTGCGCATGAGCCACACGTACTTTTTTATCAGAAAAAATAAGTACAAAATTATGCTCAGGCTCCACATTGAACGAAAAGGGAAACAACACGGCATCATTCTCTAGGCCTGTGCCAAGATCTGCCACAAAATGAGTTCCCGATCTGCGCTCCACATTACCATGCACATTGGGTAAAAAATTCTCCATGCAGCGCACAGAATTTTTATACCGACTTAAATCGTAGCGCGCCCCCAAGGATGGCGCTACCTCACCGCCGGTAAAATTTGTAATGGCCACACGCATAAGCCCTCCTCCTGATGTTCACACATGACAAGCGCAAGAACACAATTTTTTTATACCAAAGTGTTAGCGTGAAATTCCTGCGCGTTTTTCAAAAGACCGCAAGCCCGCAAGGCCCAACATACCCAGTACCAATTCAAAAAGATTTCCGTCTACCTCAGGTAAAGCCGCAAGGCTTGGGTAAACACCGTATAAAAAAGGAAAAAGGTACGGTTTTACAATGAAGGAAAAAGCAATGGCCACAGCGCATACCCAGCCTATGGCCGGACGCCAACCCGCCACAAATAAAGATGCATGCTTGGCTTCATGTGCATTTACTGTGGCTTGCGCTGTATTTTGCTCCTGCAGGGCGTTAATTTGCTGTAAAAGAATTTTGGCTTTTTGCTTATCGTCGTCTGCAAAAAGATCTATCCCCTTAGATAAAAGGCTAGCCACGCCGCCAAGCACATCCAACACAGCCATTCACACCTCCTAATATTTAAAAAATACCTCTTGAGGATGTTTAGCGCTCAAGCCCACATGTATAAAATTTTTAGCTTGGTTTAGCCCCATGCGTGGCACCCCTTGCGCATATAGTAAGGGGATAAGTTTATACAAAAAATGACTGTCAGGAATATGTATATCCACCGCTGTACTTTTTCCAGTATGGCTATTTTGTGGCACATGTTCAGAACCTACACTGCCCCCCACAGCACTATTATGTGCAGCGCAACGCACAGCAGAGTTAATACGCATGGGAGAAC
Organism: uncultured Desulfovibrionaceae bacterium; assembly: GCA_964371225.1. Lineage (GTDB taxonomy): Bacteria > Desulfobacterota > Desulfovibrionia > Desulfovibrionales > Desulfovibrionaceae > CAYJAD01. The sequence goes on along the minus strand of CAYJNA010000072.1, from coordinate 8,184 downwards.
CCAGCTTCTCCCGCACAGCATCTAAAATACGTAAGAGATTTTCATCCATATTTTCTATTCCCAATGCACACTTGCCGCATTTACAGGCAAATTCTTCGTCGCAAAAATACAATAAAGCCATTAAGCCCCCTTTAGCCTTGCTGGCGTAATACAAAATTAAAAATACCTAGAACAATACCACACACCAGAGCAGAAGCCATGGAAGAGAGCCATGCTGTTTTTACAGAATTATGCGCAATGGCTATGCTACTTTGCTTTACTTCTTCAGCAAGTTTTTCAAGGCTATCCTTAATGTCTTTATGTGCATTTTCAAGGCTTTGTAAACGCTCTGCCTGACGCACAAGACTTTCTTTCATGGATAGCATATGCGCACTGTTTTTACTTTGCTTTTCGCGTAAGCCCTGCACTTCATGATGCCATACAGCACATGTGTGCTTGTGCTGCGGCCATGAGGCAACGCAAGCTTTTTTGCTGTCATAGTCTTCCATCATAGACCTCCTCTTCATGTACCTTACAGACGTAATTCCGGCGGAAAATGCCTGCTACTACGTTCACTTTCATAAGAATTTTGACAATGGTTTTTCTCCCAGAAAAACAAACCATTAATCACATACATCGGCCAAGAACGTACACCGGCCACATGCCAACGCCACGCACGGGAACTTAACGTTTCATCAGGCCAACCGCCGCAAAGGGCGTTACATAATTGATCAAAAGCAATGAACAGCGCCCAAAAGTAAGCCATAATTTCTCCTTATGAAAGGGGTAAGTTATTATCAAGCTTGTGCAATAAGTCATCTTTATTCACAAACATGATGTCGAGCATTTCGGCCGAGATACCAAAAGAAGCAGAAACCACATCAAGCATGGGGTGATTACGTTCGATATGATTAGCATATGTCCACTCAAGGCGTATGTTATCATCCGCTTGCGCTACGTAGTCTTCAATCATGGTTAAAGTAATGGGCGTGGGAAAATCAGCCGTGAGTCCTATGACAAGCTTTAAGAACTCTCGTTTGGTAAGTTGCATCGCACAAGCTTGTTCATGTAACGTGGGTAAAGGAATAGAGGACATTTCATCCTCAAGACGCTTCTTTTCCACTTCAAAAGCTTGAACATAAGGCAATACATCCTGCTCATACTCTGCAATTTTATTGTGACGCTTATCTGTAAACTCCACGAAGCCCTTACCATCCTTCCATTGAATGGCATGTATGCCTTCAGGTTTTTCGTAGCCGAATGTAAGCCCTTCACCCTCTACAATAATGAGGTTATCCGAGGGGATAATAGTAACTGTATTTTTCATATTGTATCCTTATACATAAGTTTCATAATACACATAGGCCTCAGTTGTGGAGAGACTAAACTCTCTATCCTCTTGATATGTATACCATTCAACTATATCCCCATCGTTTATAGATACCATAAGAACACCAGTATCAGGAGAAACGGCACCATAAGCATATGCTACTACCGTGACACCATTAATCCGTACATAAAGCCGCCTATCTGTACTTCCAGACAAAGTACCGCTAGCCGCGTATATGCTGGGAATGTCTATATAAAGAGTCCCTGCGGTGCCATGAGGTATAAGCACATCATCACTTTCTTGATAGGTGTTACCACTGCTACCACGTGTTATGTATAAAGGTACGGTAGTTATCACACGTTCTGCATCATACTTCATTATAAATGCTAAAGTATAATACGGAGGTAGGTTCTGCCCATGTGTGTGCGCTTCAGAACCTCCAGTATAGGACGTGAACGACTGGTCTGAACTACTCCCTTTACTAGTCCTTTGTATTCCATATGCAGACCCAGCAGTTGTGTAATGTGTTGTAGTATGCCTATGATTTGGTAGTTCATCTATGGTCAAGGTATGGGGCTCTGTTTCCGTATCGCCACCGTATATATTCATGCTTTCGCTTACAGTGCCATTGGCACCAAGAATAAAACGGTCTACCAGATTAGGAGTTCCATTGGTGCCATCACAAAGTACGAAATTTTCATCCGCCAGCCCTGTTTCCACATTTATAGGCCGCTTACCGTCTGAGCCTCCAAAATACCCTGTGAACATAAGAGGCATGCGCTTGAGTAAGCCGTTAGGGATAATGCCCATGCGCTGGGTTTCTTGTGAGGCCACTTCTATGGCTAAAAGCTGTTTCTCCCCTGCAGCTTTGACCATGTCCACAGCGCCTGTAACGTCAGTGCTGGCTTGTTCTGCCCAGTTCTGAGCTTCCTCTGCCTTTTGCGAAGCCAATTGTGCATTTTCCGTGGCTATGAGCGTGTTTTCTTGCGTTTGCTGTGCTAAATTTCTACTCTCTTGCGCCGCTGCTTCTGCCTGAATGCGCGCTTCCATAGCTGCATTACGCGCCGTAAAAAGTGTATTGGAAAAATCCTCAGGATTTTCAACACTGGATGCTGGCGTCTTCACGGCACGTTCCAAAGCCTCAAAAAGTTGTTGTCGCTCAGCGGTGGCCTTATCCAACTGTTCTTCAATGACTTGAGGGTCAAATCGTGTGCCTGTAATAAGGTCTACCTCTTGCAAAAAAGGCATATTACGTAAGATGGTGAGCTTATACCCCGTGGGCAAAGGAGCTCCATCGTGCCAATAACGCACGGTACCGCCTTGTTGCGCGTCAAAGAGTTGCACAGTCCATCCTTGTGCATCCACACTGCTTTCTTGCAAATCCGTCACTTGCACCAAAAGCTGTGCCGCTTCCCAAACTTTGAAAGGAAAGGGAAAATCTGTAGCTATACCATTACCCTCAAATACCACCTTAGAGCTTTTTGTTGTAAGCATATGCCCTCCTTTACGCTCCCATACCATTACGCGCCGCAAGCCATGTATCTGCCTTTATTTTCTCTCGCCCTTCTCCTGCATCAGCCTGCACAGCACTGGGCACCGCCATACGATACAACTCTTCCAATTCCTTAACCTTAGCAGCATTGTTTTTTAATAATGACACTGCCACATATGCCGCCAGTTTACGTGCCAGCATGTGTATAAATAGATCATCAAACAGACTTACATCTTCCACATCTGCCGTATATGCCAGCAATGCCCTAGCCGTATGACATAACAATACTTGCTGTTTGCGCTCACTGTCATAAACTAAGATAAAGCGTCCGCCTTCTTCAGCTTCTCCTTGTGTACTTTGACCAAATGAAGCCCCTTCCTTTCCATCAGGCAATATACGCAAAGCGTGCAACATATCTTGTGGCAAAGCATAGGCATGGGCATATTGTTCCTCATAGCCTTTAGGCATGGGAACCAAGGCAAGCCAAGCTCTACGCTGGGCAAAGTTCCAAGGAAAATCCCGCAAAGCACCACGGCGCGCACTATCCCAATACAGCTTGCATTGCACCGCCTCCAAGGTACGTTCATCTTCAGAGGCCACCGTACGCGTACCTATAAAACCCAATGCCATATTCCAAATGGTCATTTTATTTGCCATAAAAATTTCCTTATAAAAGACTCCTGCATAATTCATTATGTGGCGTCTTTTGCAGCGTTGACCATAGTCACTGTGGCCAAAAAATAAGAGTAAGCACACTGCACTTGCGCTATGAAGCGATTGTTTTATTGTGCAGAGTCCTTTATAAAGATTTTTGGGGGGTGAGCCCTTTTTCACATAAGGCTTCCCCCCATGACCCATTAGCCTACCAATTGGCTTTCTTCATAGGGTTCATCTTCATAGCCGCTAAGGGCGCAAAAAAGCTTACCGGCGGTGGGAGTGCCTGTAACGCTCACCTTAAGGCGCAGCCAAGGCTGCTCCACAGAACGGGGCAAAAAACGCCATCCGTTACGCTGCCCCACCACGCACTCTGCGGCGGTAAGAGTCATACTGGCAGCAGGCACATCTACATAGGTACCTGTTTGAGTAGGGGCTTGTTGCAAGGTAAGGGTAATGGCTGTGGCACCGCTTACATTTTCGGTAAAGCGCGTTGCTATGTGAATGGGCTCCACTTTACCGGGGCATTGTAGAGAAGTAAGGGCTACGGGGTCGCCTGTGGCACTTTTCACTGCCCCTTCCCAAAGAATAAGATGGCTATCAATAATCATATCTACGCTCCTTTGTTATATAAAATTAGATGGCGCTTTCAGTGGAAGAAAGGGCATCGCATTGACGCAAGGGACGTCCAAAAATAAGGGGCATACCATCGGATTTGAAAGCCTCACCATATACCAAATGCACATTACCGGCATCGGTGGATTGCAATTCAATGGCAGCCATAAGATCTTCATTGGCGTACCAGCAAGCCTTCTGGCGTAATACTTCCGGCATTTTATTTTTGGCAGCGATGAAAAGTTGTTGTAAATCAATGAAACCGCTTTGCCCTTTACGCTTGGTAAGGGAATCTATGGGAATGTTGGCAATACGCACACAAGCGCGCCAATCGCGCAAAGCCAAACCAAGGCTCCATTGATAACGATTGACAATGGCTTCGTAATGACGCCCTTCGCTATCTTCCACCGTTTGAATGCCAAGGTCTTTGTGTTCAAAGCCGCCGGTGCTGTCTTTGGGGTAAATACCGTGAATGGAACGCTCGCCCCATGAAATAAGCCATGCTGAAGTACACGCGCTCCCCGTGCCGCCGGCATCAATGACATTGGGGGCATCTTTAGCAGGATAACGCAAAGCAAGACCCTTAAATTCATCGGGATTCACATCAGAATTCCCGTAAAATAACGTGCGCGCAGCTTTTTGACGCATGGCTTCAGCAAAGGCCACACTTTCGCCATCAATGAACTTGGAAGCATTACCGCCATACAGCTTTGATTCCGCTTCATCAATAAGCATGCGTGATTCCATCATGGAGCACGGCTCTTTTACTTGCGTCCACTGGCTTTTACTATAAGGTGTGCCCTGATAAAGACGGCGCCAATACACTTCCGGTAAGCCGGTGCGAATGCGCGTTAAGTGGCCGTCGGACTGGTTGGACTCCATAAATTGCACATCGTCCAAAATATCATTGGTTTCATTCATAAGCTCAATGATGGATCCGGCGGATTCACCACTATAAAAATCGCGTAACTCTGCCAAGGTAGCCACAAGGCCTAAATGCTTCTTCGCCATATTTCCCCTCCTTACTTATTGTATTTACCGTATAAACGCTCATGACGCGGTGCTGGCATGGAAGCGCTTTGCCCCATGAGAACATTATCCTCCGCATGGGCTTTACCAATGGCGGCAAGAAAACGAATCACATGCGGATTATTGGCATATCCTGTTTCTTGCAACATTCCAAAAACCTTTTGCTCTGGGTCAAAGCGCATAAGACCGGCTCTGGCATAAGCCAAGGTATTTTCCATGGCTGGGCCACCTAATTCCTTATCTTGGCGCACATCTTCACCCCATTGCAGCACTTGCTTTTTATGTGCCTCCCTATGCGCCAAGGCATTGCGATGAGAAATTTCCAGTAGCTTTTGCGCGCTCACATTACTCAGGCCAAGTTCGCGAGCCTGTTCTTCAAAAATGGCTTGCTGTGCTTCGTTAAGGGTCATCCCAGTGGGAATGGTAAGCTCATAACAAGAGGCCTTGCCCATGGCTTGCTGTGCCCCATGGGCATACGGCTCTTGTGCCCTGCCTTCATCTAAAAGCGTAGAAGCCTCTGCCCCCAAAAGCATACCTTCTGCATACGCTCCTTGTTCTTCTCCACTCCTATTCATATCCACCATGCTTTTCCTCCTCATAGTCCATGATAAGTTGTAAAATGCTCTGCGCACTTTGCCCTGCCCCCAACCAACGTACAAATACCCGCCCTTCTTTGCGTGCCATAAGCAAACGCACGGCTTCACGCATATGCCTGTCAAAAGCACGTCTGGCTTTCATGGCTTCCTCAGCATGAACAGGCTTAGGTTGCACAGCGCTAAAGATGTTTTCTTGCATGAATCTTTCCTTGCGGTTTTGGTTGCGCTCCTTGCGCACATTGCTGCTGTTGTGCCTCTTGTGACTGTTGCGGCTGCTGCCCTTGCATTTGCTGCTGTAACACTTGTCCTCCACCGGCCAAGAGCGCTGTCATAAGGTTCTTATCTTCCAAAGAAATTTTGCTTAAGTCCTGCGCCACCTTGGCTATACCTTGTAAGCTTTCCAATTGCCTTTTTTGTTCTTCTTGCGTGGCCTTTTGCACTTGTAAGGCGGCTTCTGCTTCTTGACGCTGCTTGCGTAAGGCTTCGCGCTCTTCCTTGGCATGCAACACTGCCGGAGCTACGCCAAGATAGTCAGCGTATTCCTCCACGGCTTTGTCCATATCTAGGATATCCGTCACTTCAGGCCTCATGGGCGCCAAAGACTGTACAAAAGCCACCAATCTATCCACCGAAGCTGTGCTCACCATTTTTTGTGCTTGTGCCAAAAGGCTTACAAACTCCACCTTCACCCTTTGCCCGCAAAAGGCTTGTGGCATGGGCGGCACCATGTCATGGCGTAGCATGAGCTGAAAGGTGCGTTCTATGAGTGGTATGAACAGTTCACAGTGTAATCTTTCCAGCGCAGGCCCCAGCAAAATGAGTTTTTCCTCTTCGCGAGCCGCCACTTCTTTGGCGGTGATGTGCTGACTTTTTCCATCCAAAAGCAGACGAAATAAATCATTATAAAGCCCTTGTTGAATTTGCTTTTGCACATCTTGCATGGCCACACGCCCTGCTTGAATGTCAGGCCGCACTTCCAAAATGGGCTTAGCTGCTTGCGGGCTTTGCCCCGGAGCCGCTTCTACGTAATTGACACCGCCGGGGGTTAAATCCAGCCCCACAGCTTTCAAGGAAGCAGACACTGCCGTGGGCGGATCCACAGACTTATGTATGGCTTTAAGCATGGTAATGCCCATTTGCTGTAACATGCGGCAATCGGGTAATACATCCATGGCTGGGGAACGCCCATAAACATCATTGCCCGCCACGTCCCAACGCACCCCAAAACCGGGAAATTCCATAAATCCCGCTTGGGACAATAGGTGCCCACCGCCTTTGCCTCCAAGACCTCCTTGCCCTCCTCTTCCCTCTAGCCAGTACACCGAGGCAAAGGGCATATGCAGCCCCGAAGCTTTTTGCGTATCGCGTTCTTCTCGAGGGAAAATGGCATGCACCACCGTATGGCTTTCTTGCAAAGCACGTTGCGCTGTTCGCACATATGGCGGTAAGGCTTGCTCACCAAAACGCGCCAATAGCTGCCGCGTACTCATGCGAAAACGTCGAAAAACCACATCTACTTTTTGCCTTTCATTACTATCAAGGCAGTACTCGCCGGCACAAAAAGGCACAAAACGAAAACCATGCTCAAAATCCGCCAGTTCCAGCATAAAAGCTGTACCAAAGGTGCCTAATTCGCCGTATAAGGTATGCACCGCATTGTAGAAATTGGAGCCATTAAAAATTTTAGCCATGCGTTTTGTCACGTCTGCCAACCATTCTTTCACAGGAGCGTGACGCGCCAACTCACTATCTTCAAGACTGAGCTGAAACCAAGGCCGCGCGGGGCTGGTCATGCCCCCCTGTAAACCTGCGGCCAAGGTGCGCATGGCTAAAATACCTGTGGCATCTACCAATTTATCGTTGAGCAAAGGCATTTTGCGCCACATGTCTGGGTTTCTACCCACATTACGATAGCGCGTAGGTAAAAAATGATCTGCCAAGTCTTGCCATGCCGGTTCATAGCTTTGCCTTGTTTCCAAAAGCGCCGCAAAACGTTGCTGTAACGAGCCTAAAGGAGGCACATTTGTATGCTCAGTCATGGCACACCTATTGTCCTAAGTATTTAGTGGAACCCACACCATTGCCTTGTGTACCCGATGTACTTGACTGCAAAGCCGATGTCAGGACGGCTCCTTGAATGCCAGAAGCTTTAGCCGCTTTTTCCTTTTGCGATTGCCGCGCCGCTGTGGCCGCTTCCGTTACAGGCTTGGCCACTTGTGGCTTTTCCGGCACTGTATATTCCGGTACCGGCGGTGCGCTATATCCTCCTCCGCCAAATCCCATACGCTCCTCCTTGGTTATATGTCTTAAAAATGTTTTCAGCGTGGGTCTTGCCCGCGTGTGAATGCACTTTGCCAAAAAAGGGCATAAACGTAAGACTGAAGCCTTTCACATACATATTTTTATGAAATCAAGGAGATGGAAGATAAAAAATGCTCTTTTAGTCGATGCTTAAAAACGTGTTTCCACTCGTTTTTAAGAAAGGCACG
>CAYJNA010000071.1:0-13038 GCA_964371225.1 uncultured Desulfovibrionaceae bacterium | reverse complement strand
AAATTTACGCCGATGATGCAGCCAGCACGCAAAAGATGAATTTTTTAAAAAGAACACAAAAGCTCAAAAACGCCAAACGCAACTATACTTTATCGCCTTCCATAGCAGAATGATGACTATCCCCTATCCCCTACACATCATCCATCACTGCTGACACACATTACAATACACTGTGGTTCGCCCTGCCACTTTGGCTGTACTAAGCTCATGCCCACAAGCTTTACACGCCTCTCCACTGCGCCCATAAACCATAAATGTGTTCTGAAACGCTCCGGCATTACCATGAGCATCACGATAATCACGAATGGAAGAACCACATTGCTCTATGGATAAACGCAACACAGCCTGAACCGCTTGCAACAGTGCAACAAGCTGCTCCAAAGACAAGGTGCTAGCCTTGCGCTGCGGCGCAATACCTGCCTGAAAAAGCGCTTCATCCGCATAAATATTACCAATACCCACCACCAAACTCTGATTGAGTAAAAGCCCCTTGATGCCGGCCTTCTTTCCCACATAACACTGCGCTAGGACTTGCGCACTGTGCTCTAATGGCTCTAAACCCAGACTCTGCCAAAAAGGCCACTGAGACAGACTGTCAGGGCTTACCACACGTACATAGCCAAAAGTACGCGCATCATCAAAAAAAAGCTGCTTACGCTCCTCTGCATGCTGTAAATGCCACACAACGCGCGTATGCTTTTGCGGCATTGCTGCAATACTATACACAAAAAGCCGCCCCGTCATTTTAAGATGCACCGCCACCATATGCGCCTTGGCACCATCATATACTGAACCTAATGGCTCAAGCATAAGCAGTACCAATTTTCCACGCCTTTGCACATCTGAAATGCGTCTTCCCTGCAGAAGGTGTACAGGCAAAGAACCACAACCACTGGAATCTAAAATGCGCGGCAAATATACTTGTACCTGCTCTATGTACGCCCCCTGAATTAAAGGGCGCAAAGTGCGTACTATGGTTTCTACTTCTGGTAATTCAGGCATGACAAAAGCCCCTTACATGAAAAATACGTTTGTAATGATATAACGTACCCTAAAGGCAAGCAAGAAATGAAGAAATAACCTAAACTAGGCTGAAGCTTTTGGAGAGGTCTTGGGCTTGGACTTTTTTGCTTTGGAAGAAGCTTTATCTTTAGAAGCATTTTCAGCTTCACTCATGTATAATTCCACAAGACCTTGTGGCGGCGTCACATATACACAAGCTTGTTCTGCATCAAAGCCATCGATAAATTCTTCCACGGCAGGAAGCAAAATTTCTTGCCCTTGCGGGGCTCGTATATGCCAAAGCATCTGGCTTTCTGTGGGAAATTCAATATTTTCCAACACACCTAATACAGTGTCTGTGGTGGAATCTATGATGTTGAAACCTAAAATATCGTGAATATAGGCTTCGTCATTCTCCAATTCAGGAAGGGAAGCTCTATCTACATAGATGCGCATACCGCGTAAGGTTTCGGCCTCATTACGGTCTTGCACGTGAGGAAGGGTGAGCAAGGGGCGCCCTTTGTGCATACGCACCTTGGCTCCGCTTACTGCTTTAAGTGGTTCTTGCCCTGCTTGCAAAAAGAATTGCCCGCGCAAAGCTTCGGGGGAGTCTGCATACCAGTCGACACAGAGCTCCCCTTTAATACCATGGGGACGGGTAATGGTCCCCATATGAATATGCGTTGTAGCCATAGTCCTCGCCACAAGCTTTGACTTCTACTTGTTTTGCTATTCTAAAATTTCTAAAACGGTACGTTTCTTGGCCTTAGTAGCAGCTGCACCAAGAATGGTACGCATGGCACGCGCGGTTCTTCCTTGCTTACCAATAACTTTACCAATATCTTCTTTAGCTACTTTCAACTCGAGAACAGAGGTTTGTTCCCCTTCAACTTCTCTTACTTGTACGCTATCTGGCGTATCTACTAATGCTTTTGCTATGTACTCAATAAGATCCTTCATAATGCACCTCCTAGAAGTCGCAAGCAGGGAGGCCAATGGTGGTCATTAGCCCATGTGCTTTTTCATGAGCGAACGAACGGTATCAGTGGGTTCAGCACCAAGGCTGAGCCATTTTTTGATGCCTTCAGCGTCAAGCTTCACTTCAGCTGGGTCAGTCATGGGGTTGTAGTAACCAAGATATTCCAATGCACGGCCATCACGGCGGGTTTCAGCATTTGCTGCTACTACACGGTAGAAAGGTTTTTTCTTGCTGCCCATGCGTGTGAGTCTAATTTTCACAGCCATTAAAATTTCTCCCAATTAGGTTTTTTTTACATGATATATATCTTGCATAAAAAGGGCAAGATTTTATTCACCAAAAATATATGTGCATGCTGTTATAAACAGCTATATGCCAAATCAAATTTACTGTAACGTATCCAAGACCCGTGGTCAAAGCGCTTTACAGCTTATTTTTTCTTTTTCTTTATGCGCTTAACTTTGGGGTCACGCTTTTTTACTTTTTTAGTGGCGCTGACAGTTTTACCGCCGCCGCCCATGCCGGGGAAGCCCCCCATGCCGGGAAGTCCGCCCATGCCCGGTAAGCCACCCATACCGGGAAGCCCACCCATGCCACTCATATCTGGCATTTGGCTCATATCAGGCATACCGCCGCCAAGGCCTTTGGGTAAATGCATCCCTTTAGGCAAACGAGGCATTTTGCCGCCGCCGGGCATTTTACCGCCCATGACGCCCTTCATCATTTTGCGCATTTGCTCAAATTGGCGTAGCATTTGATTCACTTGCTGTACAGTGACCCCAGAACCCTTGGCTATACGCTCACGACGAGATGCGGTAATAATTTCCGGATTACGTCGTTCAGCCATGGTCATGGAGTTGATAATGGCTTCTGTGCGCGCCAATTCTTTTTCAGGTGCGGCACCGCCCACTTCAGCCAATTTTTCTCTTAAGCCGCCCAGTCCAGGAATCATTTTTAAAATGGAGTCCAAGGAACCCATTTTTTTAATGCTGCGCATTTGAGTACGAAAATCTTCAAGGTCAAATTTGGCCTTTTGCATTTTCTTGGCCATGGCTTCCGCTTCTTGAGCGTCCATGGTTTCTTGAGCTTTTTCCACCAAGGAAAGCACATCGCCCATACCCAAAATACGACCGGCTATGCGATCTGGGTGGAAGACTTCCATTTCTGAAAGTTTTTCCCCAAGACCCACAAATTTCACCGAAGCGCCCGTCACCGACTTAATGGAAAGTGCAGCACCGCCACGGGCGTCACCGTCCATTTTGGTGAGCACAACACCGGTAATGCCAAGCTTTTCATTGAAAACTTCAGCCACAGTAACGGCATCTTGCCCTGTCATGGCGTCGGCAACAAATAAAATTTCTTGCGGATTTACCGCTTCTTTAATGGCCACCAACTCTTGCATAAGATTTTCATCCACATGCAAGCGGCCTGCGGTGTCCAGCAATACCACCGTGGCTTGTGCTTCTTTGGCTTCAGCTACGGCCTTTTTAGCAATGTCCACAGGGTTCATATCCACAGTGGAGCCATAGCATGGCATATCTAACTGACGCGCCAAAGTTTGTAATTGATCAATGGCCGCAGGGCGATAAACGTCAGCCGGCACCAAGTAAGGACGCATTTTTTGCTTACGCAAATTAAGAGCAATTTTACCTGATGAAGTAGTTTTACCAGAACCTTGTAAACCTACCATCATGATAACAGCCGGCTGAGCGCCGCCTAAATGCAAACCCGTGGTTTCGCCGCCCAATAAATTTACCAATTCATCATGGACGATTTTGATAACTTGTTGCGCCGGACTTACGCCCTTGGTCACTTCTTGACCTAGGCATTTTTCGCGCACCGTATCCACAAAGTTTTTGACAACTTTAAAGTTTACGTCTGCTTCAAGTAAGGCAAGGCGAACCTCGCGCAGCCCCTCTTGAATATTATCTTCTGAGAGCTGACCACGGCCGCTAATATTACGAAATACTGAAGAAAGTCTATCTGAAAGGCTCTCGAACATGCCTACCTCAATTACTTTTATGGAATGTGCAAAAGTGGTCAGATAGTAGAAAAAAAAGAAAATGTCAAGCAAAAAAAGTCTTAAAGTAATGATTCTTAACGCTATAAAGTGATGATTTTCCCCCTTGAAAGAAGGCCTTTTTACTGCCCCAAATACTTTATGGCAGCCATTTTATAATGCACATTTCACCGCCAAGGCTTGACACAGGCCATGAGCTGGAACATATAAGCCCCCTGAATAACGAATTGTGCAGGGGGAGCTTATATGTGCTCCCCTATTCTAAATATCATTTTACGCTAAAAACCTAATGTTTTTATATTGTAAGCTTATACGGGTACACATTCACAAGGTTCTTTAAAGGCACAGTCCCCTATGCTAGGATGATGTAAATCCCTCTGTGTTTGAGCTTTGGATACTTCAATACCCCAATCGCGTAAACATTGTATTGCCAGTTCAACCATACGCGGCAGTCCCTTATCACGTGCCACTTGTGACATGGGCGCCCCTAAGGTTAAGCACAGGGGCTGCATCCCCACAAGTCGAAGCTCTTTAGGTGCTGCCCCCCTCAATGTGGCTAAAGCAAGTACTTCCGAAAAACTGCCTTGATGCACCGAATACTTTTGCGCTGTTAAATAGCGCGGCACCTCTTCGGAATCTTTGCACACCACCGTACCTTGCGGCAAAGCAAAATCCACCGCATCTAAGAGCAATAAACGCTGTGCCTTTTCCACATACTCCAACAACGCCATACCTTGCGTACCTCCATCCACAATATCCACATGTGCAGGGAAGTCATAATATCTGTACAAAAATTCAGCCACACGCACGCCTATGCCCTCATCGGCATAAAGTATATTACCAAGACCTAAAACTATTGTTTGTTTTTTCATTTCTTTACCTTACGTATCTTTGTAATATTCCCGTCTCGTATTTGCCTATAGCCGCTAAACATGGTGGAAACCAACGTTGTCCGTCCCATAATTTCTTCACGAATAACCATGTACATGTGTACAATCACAAAGGCGATAATGAGCTTCATGCCAAGGCGATGCCAATTATGCAAATCAATACTATTCCCCCCCAAGGCATAGGCCACATTTACCATAAAATGAAAGGGTTCAAGATACCACACCGCCCCTTCTTGGTAATATAAGGCCAGCCCCGTAAAAGAGGTGAAGAATAAAAAAATTATAAAACTAAACATGCCCAATTGCGCCAAGGGATTATGTCCCATATGTACTGTGGGCGCTTTATTTAAGAAAAGATACCAACGAATATCTAACCATAAGTCTTTCCACCACTCCTTTTTCCATATGGGGATAATAAAGACATCTCGTGCATACTGATTACCAAAAAAGGCAAAAAGAATACGCCCTGCAAGACCAATAACAAGCACATAGCCTGCACAAAAGTGCGCCATGCGAGTATAGCCCATATAGAACACATACGTGGGATCTCCTGTGATGGAATGCCACGGCGTGCCAATGGTATAGCCGGTAATAACCAAAACCATTATGGCCAGAGCCATGGACCAGTGCCATAAACGCACAGGAAGTTCATATATATAGTAGCCTTTGCATCCCACGGGCGTCATTTGTATGTCATCTAATTTTTTCATACATGCCTCCCAAGTAGAGCTTAATGTTTATAAAACCAAGAGCGGACACGTGCGCTAGACCACTTGCACTTTTATAAGCTCTGAACCATCAGGCCCTATAAGATGTGTTGCACACGCAAGACAAGGATCAAAACTATGCAAAGTGCGCAATACTTCCAAGGGTTGCTCGGGCTTGGCAAGGGGCGTTCCCAATAAAGAAGCTTCATAGGCACTTAACATGCCATCCCCTGCCCTTGGCGCAGCATTCCATGTGGTGGGAACCACACATTGATAGGTTTTAATGCGTGTATTTTCAATTTTCATCCAATGCCCCAAAGCTCCACGAGGCGCTTCACAAAATCCCACGCCTTGGGCAGCTGTCGGCCATGTGGTAGGTTCCCATTTACTGGAATTTACCACAGTGGTATCCCCATTTTTTATATTTGCTATCAGCTTATCGTAAAAAACTTGCATGGTACGTGCCGCCCACTCTGCTTCATAAGAACGCGCTACTAAGCGGCCTAAAGTAGAGTGCATGGCAGAGACAGGCACCTTCATGGCAGCACAAATTTTATCAATATGTTCTACCACTTCAGCATTCTTAGCCGCATATGCCACAAGCACACGTGCCAAGGGCCCCACTTCCATGGTATGCCCGCGCCAGCGCGGTGTTTTAATCCACGAATATGGCCCCTGCTCGTCCAACTCTTGAATATGGGTCTTCGTACCCTTAGTATTTTTGCCTAAGCGAAAATCAGGCTTCGTGACCCCTTCAAAGGGGTGCAAATCTGTCACACCCTCGGGATAGGCATACCATGCATGATGTACAGCTTCTTTAATTTCACTGGTGGCTCGCAAATCCACAGGATGCACTTCTTCAAAATTTCCATTTATAACAGCGCCACGTGGCACAAGCAAGCTTTTATTCGTGTAATCATTGGCAATACTTGGAAATTCTCCATAACTTAATACATTAAGCTTGGACAGACCACCACCGTATTGAAACCATTCCGGATAAAAAAGCCCCAACGCAAGGCTGTCAGGCATGAGTACATGTTCAGCAAAATCTTGGCAGCGATGAATAAGCTTTTGTATAAGGTCAAGCCGCTCCATGTTAATAACATTATCACCACCTGCGCCATCCACATTAAGAGCTGTAGGAACGCCGCCCACAAGCCAATTAGGATGCGGATTTTTTCCGCCAAAGACCGTGTGAATACGAACAGCATCTTTTTGAAAGTCAAGTGCTTCTAAATAATGCGCAACCACCATAAGATTGGCTTCAGGGGAAAGCTTATACGCCGGATGCCCCCAATACCCATTTTTAAAAATTCCAAGCTGTCCGGACTGCACCAAGGTTACAATTTTTGCTTTAATATCTGAAAAGTAGCCTGGAGAACTCTTAGGCCACGCAGATAAAGACTGTGCCAAAGCTGAAGTGGCTTTAGGGTCTGCCTTGGCAGCAGAAAGCACATCCACCCAGTCAAGGCCTGCCAAATGGTAAAAATGTACCAAATGGTCATGATACCAAAGGCATAATTGCATAAGATTACGAATGCAATTAGCATTGTCCGGAATGGTAATGTCTAAGGCATCTTCCACGGCGCGTATGGAGGCTAAAGCATGTGTGCCTGTACATACACCACAGATACGTTCGGTAAAAGCCCAAGCATCACGAGGGTCACGCCCTTGCAAAATAATTTCTAAACCGCGAAACATGGTGCCAGAAGAAACGGCATTTGTGACGATATTTTCCGCATTAATATTCACTTCACAACGCAAATGCCCTTCAATACGCGTTATGGGATCGATAACAATGCGCTTTCCGGTATTGGAAACAGTGTGACCTTGGTCTTCATAAGTAGATGTCATGCTCGTTCCTTTTTATATATCATCTTTATGCGTTGATGTTTTATCAGTGAGTTGCTGCGGAGCCCGTTCAGATGCCTGTTCAGATGCCTGTTCAGACGGCTGTTCAGGTGGCTGTTCATCAGCGGCGTCCTCTTTTCTGTGCGTCAAATGATAAATGGCACTGGAGGCCGCATGTACAGCCACACCGACGCCAACACCGGCAAGCACCATGCCACCCACAGTATTGGCGGTGGCATGTACACCCATTTGAGGTATCGTAGTCACACGGTCATAAATGCCCCCCCTGTCCCAAAACCCTTGTTCAGAACAACCAATGCACCCATGCCCAGATTGAATAGGATAGGATGTAGCGTCGTTCCAACGAGTAAGAGGGCACGCATTATATGTGGTGGGTCCTTTGCAGCCCATTTTATACAAACAAAGACCCAAGTCAGCGTGTGGATCATCCCATGATTCCACAAATTGCCCTGCATCAAAATGCGCTCTACGCACGCACTGATCATGCACACGTTTCCCATAAAAAGCCTGAGGACGCCCCTGCGCATCTAGAGCAGGCAACCTGTCAAATGTCAAAATATACGACAATACAGAACTCATAACTTCAGGAATAGGCGGACAACCGGGAATATTAATAACAGGTTTATTATGAATAAGATCTCGAACAGCTTTAGCATCTGTGGGATTAGGATGCGCATTTTGCACACAGCCCCAAGATGCACAATTTCCCCAAGCTATAACAGCCTTGGCATGAGCTGCGCCCTCGTAGAGTTTTTCCAAGAAGGGCTTGCCATTATCAATGCAAAACATACCATCAAAGCCCAAAGGCGCATTACCCTCCACCGCAAGCACATAATTTCCATTATATTCTTCAATGGTTTGCTCAAAAGCATCATTGGCCTGCTTACCAGATGCTGCCATAATAACATCTTGATAATCTAAAGAAATCATATTTAAAATAATATCTTGCGCAAGAGGATGTGAGGTACGAATGAAGGATTCTGTACAGCAAGAGCAAGAAAGACCATTGATCCATAATACAGGAAGTCGTGGCTTTGTTTGCAAAGCATGGGCTACTTCTTTATGCCCCAAAGGCCCCAGCCCCAAAGCCACCGCTGTAAGCCCGCAGTAGCGCAAAAAATCTCTACGGCTTACCCCGCGGCGCCGTATGCTTTCATAAAATGTCAAAGGCTTTTTCATGCTTAATCCTTTCGCTTTTAAAAGTTACGATTACAGTACTTCAAAAAAACAAAATAATGCTAGACAAAAAGGAGGCAATTAACTTTGAAAATTTTAAAAGAGACATTTAAGGCAGATACAAAATGAAAGGATATGATAAAAAATGATAATAAAATTTGCAACTAAAATTCATAGTAAAACAATCACAACACAAGACATGCCTCTGGCATGACTTGCCGACACGTAAAATAAGCCGTCACTTGCTTACGGCGATCTCGAAAAGGGGATTTGGGTGAGCGTGTCTTACTTAAAAAAACAGTGGAAACACGTTTAAGCATCGCCTACACAGACGATGCTTTTTGACAAATTCTACTACTATTTTAAATATTTAGACTTTACAATCATCAATATTTACATATGTTTTACTGTTGACTACATACTGGTATAAAAGCTTTCGCGCTCGCGCACACGCGTTACATAGGCGCGTGTTTCTGCAATGGGCAATGTTTGCGTTAAAGCTCTATACACATCTCGTGGGCTCATGCTATTTATCTTAGCAAAAGCCACTTCATTACTGCCACCAAAGTAGCGAATAAGACGCCCAATGCCCATATTGTACGCGGCTATGGCGCAATATTCACGCGATTTAGCATCCTTTATACCATACAAATGTCTGGTCATGAGCAGATGAAAATATGCAGAGCCGTACACAATATTAATTTCCGGACGCGAAAGCTCATCATGCGTCACTTCTGCCACATGCCCATGTAAATATTTGTGTACTTCACCACCAGCAGTACTAGGCAGCAATTGCATAAGCCCCATGGCTGCCGCCGTGCTCACAAGACGAGGGCGGAAGTTGCTTTCTGTATGTATAATAGCATAAATAAGTGACGGACGTAAGCCAAAACGTTTGGCCGCCGGAGTCACCACATGAGCGTAACGACGTGCCATACTTTTATAACTTTCTCCCGCATTGGGCCCATAAGCACGCTTAAGCAATTTCGCCTGTAAAGCCTCCATGGAAGGACGCTCCAAAGCGCACATAAGATCATATTGTATGGATGATTGCGCAGCGCTTTGCTGCCAGCGCAAGGGAGTTCCGTGCTCTGTCATGGCCTCACTATCTCTTAAAGGCTGTGTGCCCAAAAGAGCGGTATCATTTTCAAAAGTAAATGTTTCTTCGGTCAATACAGAAGCCAACGCCGCTTGAGTAAGGCTATGCTTATGCGCCATGGTGCTAAACACAATGCTATGAGAGGAAAATTGTAACCACGGATTTTTTACGGCGGACTCATGGGTTTCTGCGCTAGAAAGAGCTTGATGTCTTTGCATATGCACTGCGCCGCGCCATGAGGTTCCATTTTCATTATGCTCAATGGGCTGAGGATAATCGGCAGGACGCAAGGTTGCCACCTGTTTTGTTACAGGACGACGCATTTCGGGCCCTTCCATCTGTGGCACAAAACCTACCAAAAAAATAGAAAGAAGCGCGCCGGCGCTGGTATACCCTGTCACCGTTATGGCTTGCCCAAGCTTAGTAAATATATGCAAATGTGGTGCGCGTTTTTTCATGGCAAATCCTTAGCGTAAAAAACTGTACAATATAGAAGCGATAGCAAATTTCGCGCCATAGTAGTAACAGACTTATTTTACAACAAAAAAAAACCAACTTTTTCCATAGTCAAAGTTTTGGCCCAGCGTATTACAGCACGCTATACCATATGCTCTTGCGCAAGGAAGTATTAGTAGCATGCAATTTTCCTAAGACACTATATACCTTCTATATTTCCTTTGTCATTAAAAAAAGTCTATTTTCTTGACTAGGCATAATCTTTAAGAGTATATCCCCGCACATAACACCATACTTGGAGGAAATATGTTATACGCATTCCGCACCCTTACTGTTCTAGGCCTCATGGTAGGCACTTTAACCTTTGCCCCCGTGGCCAAAGCGCAAGAAACCCTTATGATGGCAACTACCACAAGTACCCAAGATTCTGGTTTACTTGATGTGTTAGGCCCGCTATTCACCAAAGAAACCGGCGTTCCCATTAAATGGGTTGCTGTAGGCACAGGCAAAGCCTTAGCCCACGGGCAAAATTGCGACGTTGATGTACTTCTTGTACATGCTCCTGACGCTGAAATTAAATACGTGGCCGATGGTTTTGGACAAAACCGCCAATTAGTGATGTATAATGACTTCATCATGGTGGGTCCTAAATCTGACCCAGCCAAAGTTAAAGGCAGTGACGCTGCTTTAGCGTTAAAAAATATTGCTTCCAGTGGCGCTCCCTTTGTGAGCCGCGGCGATAACTCCGGCACCCACAAAGCAGAAGAAAAGCTTTGGAAAACCCTACATGGTGACGTTCCTTCCAAGGAAAAATGGTATTCTTCTGTAGGTCAAGGCATGTTAAAAACCCTTACCATTGCTGATGAAAAAGGTGCCTACGCCCTTACAGACCGCGGTACTTGGATTACTTTTAGCAGCAAAAACCCTGACAGCTCCTTAGCCATTGCTGTAGAAGGCGATAAGGCTCTCTTTAACCAATACTCTGTGGTGGAAGTAAACACCAACAATTGCCCCAAAGCAAAAAATGATCTTGCTGTGAAGTTTGCCAACTGGCTTGTGGCTCCTAACACACAAAAAGCCATTGCTGACTACAAAATGCAAGGCAAGCAATTGTTCTTCCCCAACGCCGCCAGCAAATAATTTATGGACTTTTTTGTACAAGGCTTTCTACAGGCCATACACCTTTTGCTCACAGGCAATGCAGATACTTTTTCTGCCGTGGAAGCCAGCCTTGTATCTACCATTTATGCTATGATATTAGCCATGGTCTTGGGCCTGCCTTTGGGTTTGGCCCTAGGCTATGGCGATTTTTTTGGCCGCCGTTTTTTACGCCTTATTTCCGATACATTATTAGCCTTTCCCACGGTGCTTATAGGGCTTTTGGTCTACGCACTCATTATGCGTAAAGGGCCTTTAGGTGATTTGGAACTTTTATTTACATTGGAAGGTATGGCTCTTGGGCAAGCCATCTTGGCATTACCCATAATCAGCTCCCTCACGGCGCAAGCGGTGGAAAATCTTGACCCGCGCTGTAGACAAACCCTGCTCACCCTTGGTGCTAATTCTTGGCAAATGGCTCTTGCAACTTTGCGTGAATTACGTTTTGCCATCTTACTGGTATTAGTCACAGCCTTTGGACGCGTTATCACCGAGGTGGGCGTAGCCATGATGCTAGGTGGTAATATTCGCTGGCATACCAGAACCATTACCACTGCCATTACCTTAGAAACCAACAAAGGGGAGTTTGCTCAAGGCATAGCCTTAGGCCTCGTGCTTTTACTCATGGCCTTTCTCTTAAATTTAGCTCTCACTTTTTTACGCCGTGAAGGAAAAAGAGCCTAATGCTATATGTTCTAGAAAATATTGTACAAAGCTACGGGGAACACAGAGCTTTAGACATGCGCCATTTACCGCCACTTCACATTGAGCACGGATCAGTGGTGGCGCTCACAGGCCCCAATGGTGCCGGAAAAAGCACTCTTTTACGCATTTTGGCTTTTTTAGAAGCGCCAAGCTCAGGAAGTATTTCCTTTCATACCAAGCACGGTATTTGCACCTATAAAAGCCCTCAAGACAAAAAGACAAAGCAACAAAAAAGAGTACCCTGCGCTCAAGCTCGTCTGCATTGTACCCTGCTTTTACAAGAACCCTACCTCTTCAAAACTTCTGTGCTGGAAAATGTTTGTTATGGTTTACGTATACGCGGCATAAAAGAAGGTTTACGCGAAAAGGCTTTTTTTGCTCTTGAAACCGTTGGCTTTAAGGCTCAAGAAGTGTTACAACGTCCGTGGTATCAACTTTCTGGCGGTGAAAAACAAAGGGTGGCCTTGGCTGCACGGCTTGTACTGGAACCTTTGGCTCTCTTGCTCGACGAGCCCACAGCCCATACCGACGTGGCTTGCTCTGAAGCCATACATGAAGCGGTACGCACAGTGGCCTCCCGTGGCACCACTGTTATTGTGTCCAGCCATGACAAACACTGGTTGGAAAGCTTACAAGCCACCTATATACATTTAGGAACATCAGCCTAGCTAGTGCCATCAAAACATATACACAAGTTGCTAGTAGTAGCTTTAGCCAAATTTTAAAAATAGGTAAACCTATTCCAGATTACTGACAAAGTACACTGGGGGAAAACCTTTTCTGGAGAAAAGGTTCTTCCCCCAGACCCCCTTTCCAAAAAACTTTAATTGCGACAAAAGCTTATCTTTGAAAAGAAATTTTT
Source organism: uncultured Desulfovibrionaceae bacterium (assembly GCA_964371225.1). GTDB lineage: Bacteria > Desulfobacterota > Desulfovibrionia > Desulfovibrionales > Desulfovibrionaceae > CAYJAD01. The sequence goes on along the minus strand of CAYJNA010000071.1, from coordinate 112 downwards.
GGCGCCATGAAAATTTTATAACAATGCCCCTTTTGTACTTCTTTTAAAACATTTTATGTCATAAAATTCAAAACTAAATTTTTACGCTGGGTTTGTCATTAGTCTGAAATAG
>CAYJNA010000070.1:0-13219 GCA_964371225.1 uncultured Desulfovibrionaceae bacterium | reverse complement strand
CGTTGGTAACTGATATTATACAGCATTATGAAAATTGCCGCGAAAATGAGCTAACAGGCAAGGCGCTTGTGGTGGCCTATTCGCGAGATATTGCCATGAAAATGTACCACAAAATGCTGAAATTGCGCCCTCAGTGGCAAGACAAGGTGCATGTGGTTATGACCAGCGGCAATAACGACCCTGAAGAGTGGCGCGCCGTCATCGGTAATAAGGCGCATAAAGAGCACCTTGCCAAACGCTTCAAAGATAATAATGACTGCATGAAAATTGCCATTGTGGTGGATATGTGGCTCACGGGCTTTGACGTGCCCTCGCTGGCCACCATGTATGTGTATAAGCCCATGGCAGGGCATAATCTTATGCAGGCCATCGCAAGGGTGAATCGTGTCTTTAAAGACAAAGAAGGCGGCCTTGTGGTGGATTATATAGGCATTGCCGCGGCGCTGAAGCAAGCCATGAATGACTATACCGCACGGGATAAAAAGCATTTTGGCGAGATGGACATCAAAAAAGAAGCCTATCCGCAATTTTTGAAGAAGCTGGAAGTGTGTCGTGACCTTGTGCATGGCTTTGATTATGCGGCCTTTATGACAGGTTCTGCGCTGGAAAAAGCCAAGGCCATCAGCGGCGCGGTGGATTTTGTCCTTGAAAAAAGCCGAAAGGAAAAAGACAAGGAACAGAAAACACAAGATGTTTTCATTAAAGAAGCTTTGCTTTTGCGTAATGCGCTTTCCTTGTGCCGTAGCCTTGTGGGCGATGACGCACGGCTGGAAGCGGCCTTTTTTGAGACTGTGCGCACGCTCTTGGTGCGCCTCATTGTGGGGAACAGCGGTAAAATCTCCTTGCCCGAAATTAATGAGCGTATCAATAATTTACTCAAGGCCAGTGTGAAAAGCGAAGGCGTAATCAATCTCTTTAAAGATGTGCAAACGGGCTTTTCTCTCTTTGATGCTTCCTTTTTGGAAGAAATATCCAAAATGAAAGAGAAGAATTTAGCCGTTGAAATTCTTAAAAAACTTCTTGCTGAGCAGGTGCGCGTGTACCGCAAAACCAACGTGGTGCAATCGGAGAAATTCAGCGTTATCTTACAGCAAAAAATCAATGCCTACCTCAACGGTATGCTCACCAATGAAGAAGTCATCGCTGAACTGCTCAAAGTGGCGCAAGATATGAGCACTGCCCACAAGGAAGGAGAAGACCTTGGGCTGAACGTGGAAGAGCTGGCTTTTTATAATGCCCTCACCAAGCCACAGGCTATCAAAGACTTTTATGAGAATGAACAACTGGTGGCCATGACTAAAGAGCTTGCCGACGCCTTACGCAAAAATAGAACCGTTGACTGGCAAAATAAAGAATCTGCCCGTGCCCAAATGCGTAAGATGATTAAGCGCCTACTCAAGAAATATAAATATCCCCCCGACGGCGTGGAAGAAGCTATGGCGACGGTTATGCAGCAATGCGAACTGTGGGTGGATGGGATAGAATAAAAAAAGGAGTTAGGTATGTCACAAGGTACAAATGTAACGGAAACAATTAAATTTTCGACTGAAAGCTTTGCTCTTGAAATGTTGAAACAATACTATGAAGACTTGCGTAGTATGTATAATTCCATTTTTAACATATTTAAATTGAGTTCTGTGGGGATAGCCCTAGCAAGTGGTATTGTAACATTTTATAAATATGGAGATAGTACAACCTTGAAAGGCGCTGAGATTGCCATACTATCAGTGACGCTCATTGTTGTTCTCGCTTTTTTTCTTATATCGTCCATAATAATTATAGGACAGGGGTATAGATATAGAATAACTCAAGGGATGTGTCACTTGATTAGGTCAGAATATGATTGTGCTAAATTTGTTCCAGAAAGTCTTTTATGGTTTAAATATTCAGACGAAGGAAAAGAAGACGGAAAACATCTAATTCAAAATAATAATTGTTGTTTTTTAGAAATATTTAAGTTAAAAATAAAACAATGTTTAGAAAATCTATCTTTTATTCCAACTGTTTTTAGGAATATTTACATTTTTTTCGTTTGCTGCTCTTTTTTAACAGCTTTAACTCCAAATTTATTTATATTCACTGGGGATAATTTCAATTGTATTTTACCTATAATATCTGGTTTAACAGTGTTTTTTTTAATAAAAATTTTTAGAAAATCAATTCAATCACATAAAGAGAAAACAGTAGTCACTTTAAAAAAGATAAAAGAAATGAACAAAACAAACAGCAAAAAGCATGACTAAGGGAAAAGTAATGTTTCTACAACATAGCATATACGCTAATCTAGATAACATATCACATATCATTTTAGATGTAGACGGCACTCTTACAGGTGGAGAAATTATTTATGGTGAGAACCGTGATGAATATAAGATTTTTTCTGTATACGATGGCTTAGCTTTAACCATAGTAAAACATGTTGGGTTAACAACTGTAGTCCTCTCAGGCCGTGAAAGTGCTAGCCTTAGGCGACGGTGTTATGATTTAAAAATTGAAGACGGCAATCTAGGCTTAGGTATTGACGACAAGTACAGTTGGCTTCAAGAATATATGAAGAAAAACAATATATCTTCTAAAAATGTCGCTTACGTTGGGGATGACCTTAATGATTATGCACCAATGCAGTTGGCATCCTTCAAAGCGTGCCCACAAAATGCCGTTGATGAAATAAAGACTATTGCTCACTATGTCGCTACTAAGAAGGGAGGTGACGGGGCAGTCAGAGAAGTTATAGAAACAGTGTTGCGTATTCGCGGGGAATGGGACAAAGCTTTAGAGGAACTTTATAGTGTTCCAAATTCTGCACGTTAATATGTTCTAAGGATTTTTGAGGGTTGCTAAGAAAATTATAACTTATCGATAATACAGGAAAAAGTAAAAAATATTGCTGGGGGTACTTTTGGGGGTATGAAATATTTTTACAAATGTTTTATTCAATGATACCAATTTGTTGAACAGTATTTTCGATAGACGCACGACCACCATTAAAATCAACCCCTTACGGTGAAAGCTGTAAGGGGATTTTTTTGTTCCCCACACCATTCCCAACACCAAACTTGAAAAACTAGGTTCTTCACCAAAGAAAGGGGCAACAAGATTTACTTTCTATCGCTGGAAGTAATAAGAAATACGGAAAAAATAAGTACAATACTGGCCATAATGGTTATAGTATCCACCTTTTCGTTGGCAAGTAAAGCTCCTAAAAAAATGGCTATGGCAGGCACTACGTACTCATAAGAAAGAGCCACAATGGCTCTGGAGTTGAAAAGAAGCCAAATATAGGTAGTATAGGCTATGACAGAGCTAAAGATGGTCAAAAAAGCGAGAGCCAGATAGGCTTCTAAGGGCAGATGGAGCACGTCGGCACGTTCACCGAGAAGTAAAGCTATGCACAATGTTTGTAGGCCGCCCAGAAGGAGCAATAGCCCTGTAGAGCGGAGGATAGAAAGTGTATTGTCGTATTGATGTTCTTGTGAGTGGTGCGAGCCGTATACCCATACTAAACTGGAAAAAAGTATCATGCCAAGGCCTAAAAGCGATGTTTCTCCGCCTATTCCTTGGTGTATATTGAGGCTCAGAAGAGCTGAAAAACCTAAAGCAAGGCCTGCACCTTGCCACACTGTGGGCTTTTTTCCGCCCCATAAGAGCCATTGCCCAAGCATAAGCCAAATGGGAGCGGCGCCAAAAAGTATAGCTGTCATACCTGAAGGAACGCCAAGGTCCTGAGCTTTGGATACCAAGCCACTGCTGATAAATACCAAGAAAAAACCACTAAGTGTATGATATTTTATATCACTCCATTGTATACGTGAATCTTCTTTACGAAGGTAGGTATAGACCAAAAGAAGTATGCCAGCCAAGGAAAAGCGTATTCCTGAGAGTATGAAACCAGGAAAATATTCTAGGGCAATTTTAGTGCCTAAAAATGCAGAGCCCCAAGAAATATAGAGAAGGAAAAGGAAAAAAATTAAAAGGGCTGTTTTACGGTTAAGTGTAGGCATAGGTGTAGGGGCTTGGTTTAGTATTTTTCGTAATGCACGCAGGAGAAGTCAAAAAACTCTTCCGTATAGGGGGCAGGATTTTCGGCTTTATGGCCTAGAGCAAGAATACATAAGGGGCGCATATGCTCAGGGAAGTGAAAGCGATCGCGTAAAAACTCCACAGAGCTTTGTTCGTTATGATTGCTTCTTTTATCCACTTGAATCCATGTGGAGCCAAGGTTTAAGGATGAAATTTCCAATTGCATAAATATGGCTGCCAAGGAAGCTTCTTCTATCCATGTATCGGCTTTATGACTATTGCCCAGCACAATAATAGCTAGGGTGGCTGTATGAAAGGGTTCTGTGCTGTGCTTTTTCACATCTTTAAGCGCACGTATAGTATTTTCATCTTCTATGACGATAAACTCAATATTTTTACCGCCCATGCCTGTGGGCGCTAGCATGCCGGCTTTTAAGATGCGATTTTTCGCTTCCGTAGAAATTTTCTCTGCAGTAAATTGACGCACAGAGCGCCTTTTGGCTAATTGTTTGAGCATGATATTTCCTTTATATACGAAGTCCCTCAAGAACGGAGAAGAAAATTCTTGAGGGACTTGTAGTTATTCTATGTTGTTTCGTCAAGTTTTACATACAGCTTAAGAGTGTAGAAAACACTAGGTGCTATTACGCCTTTTTTTCAGCGGCGGCTTTTTCTTCTGCCGCTTCATCATCTAAGCGCATTTGGTGATAATCCAAAATTTCTGGGAAGGTTCCACGGCCGGAATGTTTCCAGAAGAATTTAACGAAGCCTGCAAGCATGGCAAGACCCACAATAATGATGGGGAATCCTGCAAAGGTCTTTACCATCTTTAAGCCTTCAATGCCGCCAGATAAGGTAAAGATAAGGGAGGCACCACCAATGACGACGCCCCAAATGATTTTTACACCGGCAGGAGCTTCGTCGGACTTGTCGCCATCTTTCATGGAAAGCGAAGCCACAGTGGAGGTCATGGCATTGGCTAGCGTGATGAAAGATACTGCAATAACAAGGAGCGCAAAGGGCTTTAAAATGGAAGCCAGCGGCATAAGGTCAAAGGAAGCTAGCATAAGCACTTCCATGCCTTTTTCTTTGTACATTTTAAAGAAGTCTATGCCTTCAAAGAGCTGAGCGTGCAGCACGGAGCCACCAAAGATGCTGAACCATACAATACCAAAGACAGCAGGTACTACCCAGTGCATGAGTACGGATTCACGAATGGTGCGACCATAGCTTAAACGTGCATAGAAAAGCCCCATGAGCGGCCCGTAAGAAAGGAAGTCCACCCACCAGAACATATTCCACCACTGAGGCCAGTTGCCACCATTGGCAAAGGGCGCTGTGTAGAAGGTATCTTCAATAAAGTTAGCAAAATAGGAGCCCACAGATTGGGTCATAAGGTTACAAATGTAAGCCGTAGGGCCAAAAATAAAGAAGAAAACCATGAGGCCTAAGAATATTTGGGCATTTTTATCACCAAGCCAAGATATGCCTTTGTGTAAACCACTGACTGAGGTGAGTGTATAGGAGGCTACAATGGCTGCGCAGATGATAATAATGGTGGTATTACCGCCCTCAATACCAAATACCGCTTCAAGTCCTTGGTTTAATTGTAAGAGCCCCCAACCTAAGGAGCCGGCAACACCACCCACTAAAGCAAAGGCTGTTAAGGTATCCACAATGGCGGCGAATTTTGGATTGCCGGATTTTTTGCCAATGAGCAAATAAAAACCAGAGCTTACATTGTAAGGAAGCTTTAAATTGTAAATAGCAAAGGCTAAAATTACACCAAATATAACGTACATGGCGTAAGGCGTGAAAGCCCAGTGTAAGAAAGAGGTACGCATGGCCCAGATGATGGCTTCGTTACTACCGGGGGCAATGCCAAGGCTGGGAGCAGGCTCAAAGGTAAAGACTAAGGGTTCCACTGCGGCCCAGAACATGATGCCTGTACCAATACCAGCGCATAAAGAAATGGAAAACCATTGCCAATAGGAAATATTGGGTTTGGCTTCCTCACCGCCTACTCTAATAAGTCCCACAGGGTGAAATAAAATAGTTAAAAGACAGATAATAAAGGCTGTTACCATAAAACAGATAACCCAACCCACGTCCACCATAAGTACTTCAAACCAGCCAGTGAGGGTGCTGATGAAAGTTTTGGAATCCACAAGGCCTGCAATGATAACGCAGACAAAGATGAGTAGAGGGGTGAGCAGTACCGGTAAGCGAATGTTATTCATATAAACTCCCAAACGTAAAGAGAATATGCTCTAAAGCGTGATAAAAAATTATGTGGCAGAACTCGTATTTCGGTTATGAATTTTTTTGAGTTCTGTGATAAGTTGCCAGCTTTTTTCAGCCGAGGTGAGGTTTATGGGGCGCAAAAGCTCCGCGGCCTCCTCTTGGGTGAGCAAATGGGCCTCTACGACTACTTGTGCAATACTTTTATTTTCTTTTTGGGCTTTTTTCACTATGCTTAGCCCTATTTCGTAGCCAAAAACCGTACTGATGACAGCGCCAAGAGCGGTGCTGTTTTCTGCTTGTTCTTGGCAATAAGCTTCTTGTAGTTCTAGACCTGTAATGCATTGGTGGGCAAAATGTTGCATACCGCGCTGCAGTAACATACAAGATTCACTAAGGCATTTTAAAATAACCGCTTCCCAAACATTTAAATTTAAATCACCGCGTTCAGTGGCAAGGCTCACTGTGTGTTCATGACCACTGACTTGAAAATAAATTTGCATTATAAGTTCTGGAATAGTGGGGTTTATTTTTCCGGGCATAATGGAAGAACCGGGCAGTATTTCAGGGAGCTTGAGCTCACCTAAACCACCGCGTGGCCCTGAAGAAAGTAAACGTAAATCTGATGCAATTTTTGATAAGCCAGAAGCGAGGCTTTTTAAGGTGTATGCTATGTCACCATAAAAGTCTGCATGGGAAAGCGCATCAAAAAGGTTTGCATTTTGTTGCACATTAAGTTGTAAAGCTTGCTGTAAATGTTGATAAAAAGCAGGAACAAAACCCGGCATAGTACCAAGACCTGTACCTACAGCTGTGCCCCCTAAGGGGAGGTGTAGGCAGCTATGCATTCTTTGTTCAAGAGTGCTTATTTGTCTTTGTAAAAAGGCCACATGCCCTGAAAGTTCTTGTCCAAAGGTTATGGGTAAAGCATCTTGAAGACAGGTTCTTGCTAGTTTTACGCTGTTTTCATACTCTTTTGACTTTTTTTCAAAGCAATTTTTGAGCTCTATACACGCTTGTCTTACATTTTGGAGCATGGTATGCAAGGCAAGATGCATGGCAGCAGGAACCACATCATTGGTGGATTGACCCATATTTACATGTGTATTGGGGTGGATATGGTCATAACCTTTGTGTCCTGTACATATTTCATTGGCTCTGTTGGCGAGGACTTCATTCATGTTCATATTCATGCCAACACCGCCGCCGCCGGTGAAAATATCCACAGGGAATTGGTCTAAATAATGACCGGTTATGACTTCATGGCAAGCCACAGCAATGGCTTTTGCTTTGTCGTCTTCTAAATGCCCAGCATCAAAATTAGCGTAGGCGGCCGCTTTTTTAATGTGGGCTAAGGCAATGAGAAAGTCTTGAGCGCCTACACCTAAGCTTATACCCGTTACCGTAGAAGCACTTACATTACGTTGGGTTTGAATCCCATAGTAAAGTGTGCCTTTTAAGGACATGGAGCCTAAGCAATCGTGTTCTGTTCTCATGATGTTCTCGTTTTAGTTTACATTGGTCAGCGAGGCATAAGCCTCAAAATCCCGATACAACCACCCACACAGATGGCCGTCTGTGTGGGTGGTTTTTATTTTTCTATTACTCAGGGAAGGTAATAACGTAACGGCCGGTGTTCTTGGCCGTGGGGTCATGGAAGGCATCAAAGGCTTCGTTAATATCTTCCAATTTGATTTCTTTGATGACAAGGCTGTCAAGGTCGTACTTGCCGTCAAGATAGAGCTGGGCAATGCGTGGGAAGTCGTTGAAGGGGTTCACTTCACCGTAGAAAGCGCCCTTCATAACTTTGCCAAAGCGATGCATACCACCAGCAGGAAGATTCAGCTCGGCATCGGCTGGGTAAGCGCCAATGACAATAATATTAGCACCCTTACGGCCAGATTTCCACGCCATGGCACCCACCATAGGCACGCCCGTACAATCGATGCAATTTTCTGCGCCAAGGCCATCGGTGAGATCTTTGATGGCTTGTACAGGGTCACCTTCGCGGGTATTTACCACATGGGTGGCACCGTACTTTTTGGCAAGCTCAAGGTTGTCATCTTTAATATCGCAAGCGATGATGGTGCTGGCACCGGCTACGCGAGCGCCTTGAATGGCGTTGATACCTACGCCGCCAATGCCAAATACTGCCACGGAAGAACCGGGCTTTACTTCGGCAGCGCGCACAGCAGCGCCATAGCCTGTGGCCACACCGCAACCAATCATGCAGGCTGGAATCATGGGCATGGTGTCAGGCACTACTATGCAGCTCATTTCAGGCACTACGGTATATTCGGCAAAGGTGGAGAGTAAGGACATGTGATAGCAGGTGTCGCCGTCCATCTTCATGCGGCTGGTACCGTCCATGAGGGTTCCGCCAAACATGGGGCCAAAGGCTGTTTCACAGAGGCTTACCTTGCCAGAGCGGCAGAAAGGACAAGTGCCGCAATAGGGCAGCCAGCTTAAAGCCACACGGTCGCCCACTTTGCAGGTGGTCACATTGGGGCCTACTTCCATAACAATACCTGCACCTTCGTGACCAAGTACTTGAGGAATGGGGGTGGTGGCATCTTCCAAGGTGTTTAAATCGCTGTGGCATACGGCGGTGGCAAGAATTTTCACCAAAACTTCATTGGCTTTGGGAGCGTCTAGCTCCACTTCGCGAACTTCTAAAGGCTTGCCTACGCCTGTCATAACAGCTGCTTTCATTTTCATAACTCACTCCTTAAAAATATGTATTCTGTGTTAAAGTATGTAAAAAAATAGCATGGGAATATTTTCCCATGCTATTGTCTTTTAGTATGCGTACCAAATGGCTTTTACTTTGGTGTAATTTTCCAAAGAAAGCTGGGCGCATTCGCTACCCCAACCGCTGGTCTTGTGACCGCCGAAGGGGGAGGCTGGGTCGTAGCAGCCATATTTATTGATGAAAATTTGGCCAGCTTGTAATTTTTTGGCTACGCGTTGCGTGCGAGAAATGTCCGAAGTCCAAAAACCAGCGGCAAGGCCATATTCGGAATCGTTGGCAATGGCCACGGCTTCTTCTTCGGTGTCGAAGGGGATAACCACGAGCACTGGCCCGAAGATTTCTTCGCGAGAAATGCGCATGTCATTGTTGCAATCGGCAAAGATGGTGGGATCTATAAAGTAGCCTTTGGCATTATTACCTTCGGTATTACGTGTGCCACCGCATACAAGGCGAGCGCCTTCTTTTTTACCAATTTCAATGTATTCCATAATGCTTTCAAAATGCTCTTTAGATACTTGCGCACCTTGGCTATTTTCTGCATTGAAAGGATCGCCCACTTTCCAGCCTTTGGCATATTCTACTAAGCCATTTACTACTTGATCGTACACTGGGCGCTCTACCAAGAGGCGAGTAGGCTCGGAGCATTTTTCCCCTTTACCGCAGAACATGGCTACGAAAGAACGCTCAATGGCAAACTTCATGTCAGGAGCATCAGCAAAGATGATATTGGGGGATTTGCCACCAAGCTCAAGGGTTAAGGGCTTTAAATTGGTGTCGGCAGAGTCGTGAATGAGGCAACGACCCACTTGAGTGCTACCGGTGAAAGCTACTTTATCCACCTTGGGGTGACGGGTGATGAAAGAACCTACAGAACCCTTACCGACGATGAGGTTGAGCACACCTTTTGGTAATAATCCTGATTCATGAATAAGCTCAAAGAAGCGAACGAGGGAGAAAGAAGTTACGCTGGAGGGCTTAATAACCACGGTGTTACCCATGGCAAGAGCAGGGCCTAATTTGTAACCGGCCATATCCATGGGGTAGTTCCAAGGAATAATTTGACCGCATACGCCTACAGGCTCACGCATGGTGTAGGAGAAGAAATTACCGGAAACGGGGTTCACTTCACCGTAGAACTTATCCACCCAGCCGGAATAGTAATCAAAGAAAGTGGCAATATTTTCAATATCTTCTAAAGATTCAGAGAAAAGCTTGCCATTATCCATGGTTTCTAGGGTGCCAAGTTCTTCGCAATTTTCGCGTAAAATTACGGCCAATTTGCGCATGAGCAAGCCACGTTCACGAAGGGGCATGTCCTTCCAAGGGCCATTGTCAAAAGCTTCACGAGCTGCAAGCACAGCTTGGTTCACGTCTTCTTCACTGGCGCCCTGAATTTTACCAATGACCTCAGCGGTGGCTGGGTTTACAGATTCCACAATGGAACCGCTGGCCATGACCCACTCACCATTGATGTAGCAGCTCTTGGTGTTTTTGAGCCATTCTTTTGCCCATTCGATTCTTGGTGTAGCCATAATAACTCCTTATACTAATTGTTTTTTTATTTAGATTTTTGCTCTTTAAGAGCGCGTTCATACAAAAGCTTGGAACTTTCTTTTACCTTGGTAAGCATAAGCGGGTTCACAAGTTTTTCAGCCTCTTCTTGAGTGAGCAAGTTCATCTCAATGACGGCTTGCTTGATGGAAATATGTTTTTCTTGGGCATATAAGGCAACTTCAGTGGCTTTCTTATAGCCAAAGAGAGCCGAAGCCACGGTAGCCATACCCAAAGACATTTCTGCTTTTTGGGCATTATTTTCAATATTTACTTCAATGGTAGCTACACATTTTTGTGCAAAAGCTGTCACAGTATTGTAGATAATGCGAGCAGAATTTAAGGTGTTTACAGCAAAAATGGGATACCATGGCGTTACATCTAGCTCTCCGGCCTCTACGGCCATATCTACACTGGCCGAGTAGCCGCACACCTGATAGCAAGCAATATTCACAAGCTCTGCTAAGGAAGGATTCACTTTGCCTGGGAAGAAGGAAGAACCGTTTTGCACGGGGGCAATGGTAATTTCGCTAAAGCCTGCCTTGGGGCCGCTGGACATGATGCGTATGTCACGCGCCATTTTGGAAATGCCGGTGATGGTAGATTTTAATGCGCTTTGGGCACGCAGATAAAAATCAGCAAATTGTAGGTGTTCCACAGGATTTTCAGCATGATAGGTGGCTATGGATAATTCCTTTTGTAAAGCGGCGTTAATACGTTCATGAAAGCCTTCAAAAGAACCAAGACCTGTGCCTATGACGGTATAGCCTATGGAGTGCTCACCACATTCGTTTTGAATGGTACGGAGCAGGGTAATTTGTTTTTTTGCAAAATTGACAGGGGCATGGAAAAATTGTCCCATGGTGATGGGGGCAGCGTCTTGAAAACAGGTATGAGACACTTTCACCGCATCTTTGTACGCTTCAGCTTTTTGAGCATAGGCACTGGATAATATTTCTAAAGCCTGTATAACCTTGGCTATTTCATAATGTAAGGCAAAGCGTACCGCAGCATACGTGGAGTCACAGGTGGATTGACCCATATTTACATGGGAGTTTGGTGAAACAAGAGTGTAGTCTTTATGACCGGTGAGAATTTCATTGGCTCTGGATGCAATGACTTCGTTAAAGTTCATATGTATGGGAGCAAAATCATTACCGCTGAGCATGTCCAAGGGGAATTGATCGTTGAATTTTCCAGCTTTAATTTCATCACAGGCAGTGGCAATGGCATGGGTAATTTCTGCGCTGAGCAAGCCAAGGTCGTGATGCACAAGGGCAGCACTTTTCTTTATGCCTGCCATGGCGGTGATGAAAGCAGGAAAGGTGGAAATGCGTTCCTTGGAGGGAGTGAATAGCTCTAAAGTGCGTAACGTTTGTGCGCCATAATACACTTCATCGGGAATGCACATTTCACCCAGTAAGTCTTTATCCTTTCGCATGAGCCTTGCCTTTATGTGTTGATGGTATTTGTGAAAATAAATTTTTATTTATTTAAAAAATGAAAATATATTTTCATTAACCAAAGGTCTAGCACTACACTTTTTTCTTGTCAAGGCTTTCCTTGAAAAATCGTATCAGCTTGTGCAAGAAAAAATATGTAGTAATTTTAAGGTTTTTGTTGTATGGATAAGAAAGTATGTATTTTTTCGGAGTAAAAATACTCAGGAAGTGACCATGAAAAATGTATTACAAAGAATCCAAACAGAATTTTCACAATTGTCCAAAAAACATCAATTGCTGGCCAATTATATTTTGCAACATTCCACAGAAATGGCCTTTATGACCTCGGTTCAATTGGCAAAAGCGGCAAATGTCAGCAATGCTACGGTGACACGCTTTTCTACTACTTTAGGTTTTGAAGGTTTTCAAAAGCTTCAAGAGGCCATACGCAGAGAGACCATTACGCATTATTCTTCCATGGACGAAGTGAGCAAATTTAGTGGGGATGGGGACACTCTTTTTCACTCTATGCTGGAGGCGGCAGAGCTTATTCCTACGCTGTATAGTCAGAGGGATTCTGCGGCTATTGCTGGCGCTGTTCAATGTATTTTACGCAGTGAAAAGATTTTGGTCAGTGGCTACCAATGGTGCGAAACATTGGCTAATTATACGTGGTATGAGCTTGGAAAGTTTAAGAAAAATGTGTTTAAACTGCAAGATAGCACCATGGCGTCTTATGATTTAATTCATGAAAATCCCGAAAAATCCTGCGCTATTATTTTTGGTTTACCGCGCTATCCCAAAAAACTTATAGATCAAATTAAACGCTTACAGGCGGAAAATATTCCCATTATTCTTTTTACCGATGACCTTTTCCCTTTGGCGCAAAGCTGCCAACATCTTTTTACCATCCCTATGAATGGAGTTTCTTTACCCACGGTTTTTCCATTGCTTTTATGCATGCTACACATGCAGGAGATTATCAGCCGTGTAATTTTGGAAGATGCTGAAAATGCTAAAATACGCGTAAGCCAATTTGAAAAAAAAGCTCAAGATACTTTCATAGCCTTAGAGGAGCTTTTGTAGCTTGTTTTACTCAACATCAAGTGACACCTTTACCGACATCAAACGAACACGTCACTCCTTGCCATTTGCTATGTAGTCGACACTGAAAAAGTACTTAACTGTCAGTAAAAATAGAATTTCTAGCTTA
>CAYJNA010000069.1:0-13260 GCA_964371225.1 uncultured Desulfovibrionaceae bacterium | reverse complement strand
AATGGATTAAAGTTTTTGGAAAAAATAAAAGCACAAAGAAATACTGTGAATTTTCAAAAAATTGGCAATGCTGTTCTGTTTTATAGAAGAACACATCATTTCTTTGTGCTTGGGTATGTATTATTGTGCAAAAACGAATGCACAAAATTAACAAATTCTTGGAAGCTGATCCCCTTCAAGCATGGAAAGTAAGCGTTTACCGCCAATTTCCGTAATAAGAATTACCTGTCCTGGGCGCGTTAAGCCAGACTCTGCGGCATGTACATGACCTATGCAAGCGGCACCTTGCCCATAAGGGCTTTGGCGCATGGCTGCAAGCACAGCTTCTGCTTCTGCTTCCGGCACAAGACAAATAAGTTTGCCTTCGTTGGCAAGATAAAGAGGGTCAAGTCCTAAAAAGGAAGCGCCATTACGTACAGAGGCGTCTATGGGAATGGCATTTTCCTCCAAATGTAGGCAGACTTGTGACTGTTCAGCTATTTCATTAAGGGTAGTAGCAAGCCCGCCGCGGGTGGGGTCGCGTAAAGCGTGTACATGGCTTGGGTCAGACACACTTTGTAAAATGGCTTCTACCATATGATTCAGCGGCGCAGAGTCGGAAGCTACATCGCTTACAAAAGAAAGTCCCTCACGCTGTGCCATGATGGTGAGACCGTGATTGCCCACTGGACCACTGACTAAAATGGCATCCCCCACCTTGGCATGAGCACCTGAAGTGGGGTGCGGGGTGATGATTTCCCCTATGCCTGTGGTGTTGATGAACATTTTATCGCACATACCACGCGGAACCACCTTGGTATCACCGGTAACTATACTTACCCCAGCTTCCTTGGCTGCTGTGGCCATATCTTTGACAATGCTTTCCAAGAGTTGCAAATCTAGCCCTTCTTCTAAAATAAAGGCGCAGGTAAGGTAACGTGGTTTTGCGCCTAACATGGCCACATCATTAACCGTTCCATGCACAGCTAAAGTGCCAATACTGCCGCCTGGAAAGGTAAGGGGGGTTACGGTATATGAGTCTGTGCTCATGGCAATGGGGCCGTTCATAGATAAAAGAGCGGCATCATCCATGCGTTCTAAAATTTCATTGGAAAAATGGCGAAAAAAACATTCGCTAATAAGGCGTTGGGAGGCTTTTCCCCCGCTACCGCAGTCCAGTAGAAGAGTTGTATTTTTTTTCATGCTAATTTCCAAGACGGTATTTATAGTAGGCCGCACAGGAACCTTCGGTGGAAACCATACAAGGCCCCACAGGATTGGCTGGCGTACAGGTTTTGCCAAAAAGTGGACAGTGAGGGGGAGAAAGTTTTCCCTTAAGTACATCGCCACAGCGACAGCCGGCAATGGGTTTAACTTCTGGTAGGCTCATATTTAAAACGCGCAAAGCATCTCTATGGGCAAAATGTGGTGCTAGGCTAAGGCCGCTTTGAGGAATAAGGCCAATGCCGCGCCAAAGGGCATCGTCTGTGACAAATACTTGTTCCAAAATGGCTTTGGCCTTGGGGTTACCTTGCGCATCCACTGCGCGTAAGTAGGCATTTTTAATGCTATAGGTATTTTGTTGTAGTTCTTCGGCCATCATAACAAGAGCAAGCAAAATGTCAGCCGCGTCAAAACCTGCCACAATGCCGGGAGTTTTGTAATCGGCAAGGAATGCGTAAGGCTCTAGCCCTAAAATGGTGGAGACATGCCCCGGAAGTAAGAAAGCATCCACCTGACAGCTTTCATCGTCAAGTAAGGCTTTCAGCGCAGGGGGAACTAATTTATGACAGGAGAAAACTAAAAGATTTTCCACACGCTGCTGTTCTGCCATAAGTAGGGTAGCTGCCACAGTGGGGGCTGTGGTTTCAAAACCAATGCCGAGAAAGATAACATTTTTGTCAGGGTTTTTTTGCGCAAGGGCAATGGCATCTAGAGGAGAATAGATAATTTCCACCCTTGCCCCTTGAGCCATGGCATGTTTTAAACTGTTGCCTTCAGGGCCGGGTATGCGCAAAACATCGCCAAAAGTGGCAATGATACTATCTTCTCGACCGGCAAGGTGTAAAAATGTGGCCACTTCTGCGTCATGGGTAACGCATACAGGACAGCCGGGGCCGGAAAGGTGTACAATGTTTTCCGGTAAAATGTGGCGCAAGCCGCTATGAAAAATGGAAACCGTGTGTGTACCGCATACTTCCATAAAGCGTAATTCTTTATGCCCTAATACGCGTTTGAGTTTTTCTAATAAGGCTTTACACGCTTTGGGGTCTTTAAAAGCTCGAGAAAGATCCATAATATAGTCCTCTTAGGGGAGGTTTTATAAGGGGAAATAGGCTACAATGTCGTGTTTTTCCCTGCACATAGAAATCATGTATTTTTCACTTTTACCATGTCCATACATGCCCTGTATGCTTTTCCATAGATGGTGATAAAATAATGACGTATCCACGGTATAATACCGAAAATAGCCAATGCGTCCAGTAAAAACTAAGGCAAATTTTAAGATATACCGTTTATGAGAGTCAACACTGAAAAAATACCTACATATCAGCAAAAATAGCACTTACAACATGAAGAATTTGGATATGTGAAATGCTTTTTTCAGATCGACTACACAAGATATGCCTCTGGCATGGCTTGTCGCCACGCAAAATAAGCCGTCACTTGCTTATGGCGTCCCCGAAAGGGGTATTTGGAGGGAGCGTGCCTTTCTTAAAAAAACAGTGCAAACACGTTTTTAAGCATCAACTAAGTAAGGGCAAAGTGTAACAATACTCTTGCATGTATGCTTTTCACGCCATAAAAAAGGGAAACAAGTAAAACTTATTTCCCTTTCACGTACACATTATACACTATGACTAGCTTAAACGCATGGTGGTATTGTCTTCTTTTTTGTCAAGCACCTGCCTAGGCGCTACGCGTACACCTCAGCCACAAGGGGAGAGGTAGACAAGGTCATGCTTTTTCATTAACCAGCGAATGAGAGCCACAACGACCACAAATAAAATACCAAGTATAATGTCCATCATAGGCTTATTTTCCCATGCTATTTAAAAAATCCTTATTGCTCTTCGTTCCGCGCATTTTTTCCAGTAAGAATTCCATGCTATCAATGGGAGACATGGGAGCCAAAATCTTACGTAAAATCCATACACGATTAAGAATTTCTTCACCGAGTAGTAAATCTTCTTTACGAGTACCGGAACGATTAATGTCCATGGCAGGGTAGACGCGTTTATCTGAAAGATGACGGTCAAGATATATTTCCATATTACCGGTACCTTTGAATTCTTCAAAGATAACCTCGTCCATGCGTGAGCCGGTATCAATAAGAGCAGAAGCAATAATGGTTAAGCTGCCGCCTTCTTCTACGTTACGCGCCGCACCAAAGAAACGCTTGGGGCGTTGTAAAGCATTGGCATCAAGGCCGCCCGAAAGCACACGACCAGATGGCGGTGTTACAGCATTATAGGCGCGCCCAAGACGAGTAATGGAATCAAGTAAAATAACAACATCGCGTTTGCGCTCCACAAGGCGTTTAGCCTTTTCCAATACCATTTCACATACTTGCACATGGCGCTGTGGAGGCTCGTCGAAGGTAGAGCTTACTACTTCGGCATTTTTCACAGTGCGTTCCATGTCTGTAACTTCTTCAGGACGTTCATCAATGAGTAAAACAATTAAGTAAACATCAGGATTGTTAGCATTAATGGCATTGGCAAGGGATTGTAAAAGTATGGTTTTACCCGTACGCGGTGGCGCCACAATAAGCCCACGCTGACCACAGCCAATGGGGGACATGAGGTCGATGATACGGTTGGAGAAGTTTTTATCTCCATTTTCCATTTTTAAGGGAGTGTCAGGGTAAATGGGAGTAAGATTATCAAAAAGGACAAGATTTTTTGCATGTTCTGGAGTTTCCATGCCTATTTCAGTGACTTTTAATAGAGCGAAATAGCGTTCACCATCTTTAGGTGGTCGAATTTGACCGGAAACTATATCCCCTTTTCTTAAGGAGAAACGACGAATTTGTGAGGGGGATACGTAAATGTCATCGGCGCCCGGCATATAGCTACATAGCGGGGAGCGCAAAAAACCAAAACCATCAGGCAAAATTTCTAGAACACCGTCGCCATAAATGGCGCCATTTTGAGAAGAGCAAGACTGTAATAAGGAGAAAATAAGCTCTTGCTTTCGCATGGAGCTGGCATTTTCAAGACCGTATTGCTCCGCAAGTTCCATAAGATCTTGCATGGTTTTTGTTTTCAATTCTGACAGGTTAAGAACGCTTTCAGCATTTTCAACGGGTACGTCTGGGCTTACTTTTTTCTTACGCATAAAAATCCAATCATTCTTTGGTTTTACCTTGGTGTTAGAGCAAGGTATTGCTGCTATCTATAGAGCTTATGGAATACTTAACTAAAGGGGACAAAAACACAACAATGAAAACGTAAACATAAGCATGAGGTATTAATAAAGACTGCTGTGCATAGTACACAGACTAAGACCATGGGGGTTTCGCATACTGTAAACAACCCTGTTGCTTATGAATAAAAAGAAGCATCAAGGGTATCGATGATCTTTCATAAGGTGTTGTAATCTCGGCTAAACTTAGTTTTTCTTGATAGTAACTGTGGTATGCACATATACCAAGGAAAAAAAAGAATAAACACGCTATGCATAGGTCTGCAGAGGAATACCGAAGCAAGCGGAACTTAACCGTATTTGCTAAGGAAGGCAAGCAAAAAATGAACGAAAGTGTAAAATTACTCTTTTACAATATTCGAAGGATAATAGGAATAAATTTTATCACGTAATTCTTGTTCGTCCATGCCTAAAACTTCTGCAAGTTCGCCAATGATAAGTAACATGGCTTGTTCAAGCATTCGTCTTTCACCAAAGGACAGTTCTTTGTTTTGGCCTATGAGTAAAAGTTCGCGTACAACCCTTGCCACTTCCACAAGGTCTACACTTTTAAGTTTTTCAGAGTATTCTCTAAATCTTCTGTTCCAATTTTGGCCTGTATGTACAGGTTTAGTTTCAGAGGAACATAATAATTCTAAAATTTCTTGAGCTTTTTCTTGGTCGCTCAAGGGCCTTAATCCCACGTTTAGCGCATTATTGACGGGCACCATGAGTGTGATATTATTGGAGACTATTCGAACAATGTAGAACTCGCACTGAACTCCTGAAATCTCATCATGGGCGATGCGCTCTATCTTGCCGACACCCTGTGCAGGGTATACGACTAATTCGTCTGTTTGAAACAAGGTAGGCCTCGCGTTTTTTTGGGGGTGAGAAAAGAGTTTATTGACTTTATTACTTTAAAGATAGTTCTAAAGTGAGACTTGTCTAGTACTTTTATGTATAATACTCTTTTCTTCCCCAACTAAAAAACGTGTTTGTTTAGGATATGAAGCGTAAAAGTAGCTGAATATACAGCTTATTTAATACTAAGCGCGTGACTTGTGGCGGCTTTTAAACCCTCATGTAAAAAAACATCTAGCACTTCGGCGCCCTTGGGCATGACATTTTCTAGTGTTGTTTTCTCATCGCCCTTGGGGCGTGCTAGTACATAGGCAGCCACATCACCGTGTTCTGGTAAAGTGGGACGCCCAATGCCAAGGCGCAAGCGATAAAAATCCGGTGTGCCAAGGTGCTGTGTGATGGACTTTAAACCATTATGACCGGCATTGCCACCGCCAAATTTAAAGCGTATGCAGCCGGGAGCAATGTCTAATTCATCGTGGAGCACAATGAGATCTTTAGCTTGTAATTTATGCCAAGCCAAGAGAGGTTGCACGCTTTGGCCGCTTAAATTCATATAGGTTTGTGGTTTTGCAAAAAGCCACCAATCATTTCCCTCAAGGGTAGCACGAAAAAGCTGACATTTAAACTTGCCACCGGAAAGCTCTTCGCATCGCCCTGTGCGTGCGGCTTGCTCCAGTAAAAAGTCCACAAGCTGAAAGCCCATATTATGACGTGTCTCGGTGTATTGGTTACCGGGATTGCCCAGACCAACTATTAATCCTTTATATTGCATTATAAAACCTTTTATTTATAAGAGTGAAGGGGCAGACCCAAAACGGCACAATGCGCTGCCACATGCGCTGCAATATGCTTGGCATACACGCGGCTCATGGCACAAAGATGCCCGCCTTTTTCAAGGACGATAAGTTTTTTCATTGGTGCTTTAATGGCATCAAGGCTACTTTCCATGGTCGCAAGGGGGAAAAGCACATCGTCCTTGGCCGTCAAAAGAATAACAGGACAAGAAATATGTCCTTCTTGCTCAGCTTTGGAAAAGTCTTGATGAAAAAGGCTTGATATAAAGCACAGGGGATAGCTTATGCGTGAGGCACGCGTGGGAGCATAAATTTTATATCCATTTTGACATACACGGCTTAATTGCAGATAGGCAAGGAATGGTATGGGGAAAAAAGGCATAACACGGCTGGCAGTACGCATTACTTTAAGGAAAAGATCTTTCTTTTTCCATAAAGGGCTTAACCGTGTGATATGAATGGCGTCTTCACGTTGCGGCAAGAGTGTAGTAATGGGAAATATGGCTGCAATTTGACTATCATCCAAAGCATGCGCTAGGCTTAATATGCCCCCTTGACTATGCCCACAAACAACTATTGGCCCACGAAAGTAGTGTTGTGCAAAATTTTGTGCCGTCTTGCCATTGTGTAAAATATCTTCAAAGGTAAAACATTTTTTGCTTGAAAGGCTTAGCCCATGCCCCACTGGATGTATGGCCACTACATTACAGCCAAGTCTATGTAACTCTTCTAAAAGAATAAGATACATAAAGGGGGAAGCCATGGTACCTGGGTAAAAAAGCACAGTTACAGCCTCTGGAGCATTTTCCCAGATGGTAAGCGCTATTGATGTGCCCTGAGAAGGGATTTGTACAGTGCGTGGGGGGCTTGGCAAGGATTTTATAGGCATAATATACTCAAAAGTATAAAAATCATAAATGAAGGTGTTAAAAAAAGCCGATTACCCAAAGGAGGTAACCGGCTTTATAAAATGTCTACCCGTAAAAATTAGGCATCGTCATTGTCAGCGTCATCTTTTACCTTAGAGATAACAGAAACGATGGCAAAGTTTTGGTCGTAGCTTGCTTTTACGCCTTCAGGCAAGTCAAGATCTGCCACGCGTAAAGAAGAGTTAAGACCCATATCGGTTACGTCAATAATAATCTTTTTGGGAAGTTCTTGAGGTTTGCCAATAAGGTATACACGCTCACGGTAGGTTTCAAGCTTGCCGCCAAGCTTAACACCCTTGGATACGCCTGTAAACTCGATGTTTACAAGAACCTTAACAGGCTTTTCAAGGTCTACACCGTAAAAGTCGATGTGAACAAATTCGTTTTTATAAGGGTGGCGTTTAGCTTCCCAAATCATAACAGGATGGGTTGATTTTGCGCCGTTTTCTTCAATTTCGAGGGTGAAAACAGTGGTACGTCCCATTTCTGAATACATTTTTTCAAGGGGAAGAGCAGGCATTTGCACAGCTATGTTTTCACCTTTGGCAGAGTAAAATACACCGGGAACCATGTTTTGCACACGGAGACGGCGATTATAGCCTTTTCCGAGGCCGTCGCGTTTTTGAGCGTTCAAAACTTTTTCTATGGACATGTTCGTCTCCTTAGCTAATATCCGCTTATGCGGTAAATTTAATTGTATTTATACAAAAAGCACGCTGACAGAGGAGCCAGTGTGAATATTGTGTATAGTTTTACCAAGTAAAGAAGCCACGCTTGCCACATGTAATTTGGGGCATTTTTCTTTTTTTGCTTGCATGGGGATGGTATCGGTAACGATAACCTTTTGCAAAGCATCAGTGGCATTAAGTCTATCTACAGCAGGGCCGGAAAGAACACCATGTGCCGCACAGGCAATAATGTCTTTTGCACCGTGTTGCTTCAGTACTTCAGCACCAGCACAAAGCGTGCCTGCTGTGTCAATCATGTCATCCACCATGATGGCAACCTTACCTTCTACATTACCAATGACGTGCATGGCTTGTGCTTGGTTTGGTTGATCACGACGTTTGTCGATGATAGCAAGGCCTGCATTGAGCCTTTTTGCATAGGCACGAGCGCGTTCTACGCCACCTGCATCAGGGGAAACAACTACAATGTCTTCATTTTCATAAGCGCGCAATTGTTCCATCATAACAGGCACACAGTAAATATTGTCTACAGGACAGTCAAAGAAACCTTGAATTTGTCCTGCGTGTACGTCAAGGGTTACCACACGTTGTGCTCCTGCCACTTGCAAAAAGTCTGCAATCATTTTGGCAGATATGGGGGCACGAGGGCTTACTTTACGGTCTTGGCGAGCATAGCCATAGTAGGGGATAACCGCGGTAATACGTGCGGCGCTGGCGCGTTTTAAGGCATCCAACATGAGACACAGTTCAATGATATTATCATTACCGGGGGCACATGTGGGCTGCACAACAAAAACGTCATCGCCTCGAATGTTTGCCCCAATCTCTACGCGGATTTCTCCGTCACTGAAAGTGGAAGTGAGAGAAGGAGTAAGTTGGCATCCAAGATGATCACAAATAGCTAGTGCTAAATTGGGATTGGCTGAACCGGTGACAATTCTAAGGTTGTTAAACATGACGTGCCTTTGCTCTCTGCGCATATGCGCAATGCGCAATGGAAATAAAAAATGGCAGGGGCGGAAGGGATTGAACCCTCGAATGACTGGACCAAAACCAGTTGCCTTACCGCTTGGCGACACCCCTGCATAATTATAGTGTTGCTATGAACACCCTACACTGTGCGTTGAGAAACGTATCCGCTAGCTGCTCTGCTTCACTTTTTGTTTTCACAATTCCTATAATGGAGGAACCGCTTCCACTCAAAGTGGCCATGAGCGCGCCGTTTGCTAGTAAATCTTGTTTAAGTTTTGCTAGCTGCGGATGGGCTTTAAAGACCACTGACTCAAAATCGTTACCGACTGTCGTGCTCTGTTGCCCCGCACCAGTGAAGAGAGTTCTATAGGCGAGAGGCGTTTTTGTCAATAACTTTTTTGAAAAAGTTTTATTTTTTTCTTCATCAATTTTTTTATAGGCCCAAGGCGTTGAAATATATACATCTGGACAAAGCACTACCACATAGCCCGAAAGCCAAGGCTTGGGTAAAACTTCGAGAATCTCCCCTATGCCTTGCACACGCGCTGGTTTATTAAGTAAAAAAAAGGGTACATCAGCGCCCACCTGCAGGGCGGCTTCATGGAGTACGCTTTCTGTTAAGGGGTGTACAGCGTGCTCATTGCACCAGCGCAGCACACAAGCTGCATCACTACTGCCGCCGCCAAGACCAGCTCCATGCGGAATGCCTTTGGTGAGATGTACGTGAATGCCGTGAAACTCTGGACGCACCCTACCGCCGGCCTTACAAAAAGCCGCATAGGCTTTGGTCAAGGTGTTCTCTTGCGTATTAATGCCTTGCACCGAACAACTTACGCTAAACTGTTGAGTATGCCCCACGGTGAAGTGTAATGTGTCAGAAGGGCTATTTATAGGCCAAAATATGGAGTCTAATGTATGATAGCCATCTTCACGCAGGCCGGTGATATGTAAATCTAAATTAATTTTACATCCGGCCTGACGTATGTGTGAATAGGAGTCTTGCATGCACACTCTTTATAGTGTTTCCACCGTGAGGTGTGTATTGGTGAAGACGCAAATTTCTGCTGCAATGCTCATGGAGTGGCGTACCACATCCTCTGCGCTGAAATCTTCCTTGGTATGACGCATAAGGGCTCTTGCGGCTGAAAGAGCGTAGGCTCCGCCGCTACCAATGGCGGCTACGCCATCGTCGGGTTCAATAACATCACCATTGCCGGAGAGGAGGAGAATATGCTCTGCGTCTGCCAAGAGGAGCATGGCCTCAAGACGGCGTAAGTATTTATCTTTACGCCACTCTTTCGTCATTTCCACGGCGGCGCGCACAAGGTTTCCACGAGATTCTTCCAACTTAGCTTCAAAAAGTTCAAAAAGGGTAAAGGCATCGGCGGTGGCACCGGCAAAACCTGCTAGAATTTTGCCTTTATATAAACGGCGAATTTTACACGCGCCGTGTTTCATAACTATACTTTGACCTAGGGTCACTTGGCCGTCACCGCCAATGGACACTTGCCCATTGTGACGCACGGCTAAAATGGTGGTAGCGTGAGCTTGTTGCATTTTATAATCCTTCTTCCCAAATTTCTTCGCGCTCTTTATATATTTTTTCAAAGCGTTGTAAGGTGCTTTTTTCTTGAGCTGTACGAGCTAATTTTTGGGCTTTTTCTCTATATTGTTTGGTTTTTTTCTTATTGTTACTGTACATGGCGCCATAGCCTAAATGAATGTAGGCCAAAAACTCTTGCCCACTGGTTCCCAAGGAGCGTCCCAATGCCGTATGTACTTCTGTGTCATAGGGCAATGTGCGTAGCACTTCTTTATAATAGGGCAGGGCTTTATGTGCTTGGCCTGTGGCGTCCATAAGGCGCGCATAGAAAAATTGCGCCATATAGTCTTTTTTATCGCGGCTCATGGCTTGTTGTAATAAGCTTTCGGCACGTCCAGTATCCCCTTTGCGATAATGAAAGGTGCCAGTTTCACGTAAAATAAGCGTATCTTGTGGAGCAGCGGCTAGGGCTGCATCAAATGTTTTGCTGGCTTCTTGAATTTTATTTTCTCTTGCCAAAATCATGGCTGATGCCATGAGTGAAAGGCCATCTTTTTTGCCTGCAAAACGGTGTTTCGCCGCTTGTATATTGCCATAACGCGCCCAGAGTAAGGTTTGCACCCGTTTAAAGCGAGCATTATCAACACGCCTTTGATGCAAATGTGTAGGACCAGAGCTGGCTTTAGCTATCACGCTTGTGATACGTGTGCCAATTTCAGGGTGTGTGGAAAGATAGGTAGGCACCGTAGTTCCACCGGTGATGGCGCTTTTTTCGCGAATCTTCTTAAATCCGCCAGCCATGCCTAAGGGGGGATAGCCGGCTGCCACGAGGTATTGATAGCCAATATCATCGGCATCCACTTCATCCATACGGCTATAGTTCAGCATGGCAGATTGCCCAGCACCAAGAGCGCCTGTGGCAAGAGCTGCGCCGCCTTCACCTCCAGCCGCCACACCGGCTATGGCCAAGAGTAAACTTGCCAAAGTGAGGTATTTACCCCTTTCAATACGACTGGCCACATGGCGTTGTGTGATATGAGCCATCTCATGGGCAATAATGCCGGCTAATTCGGCCTCATTGTCCAATTGCATAATGAGACCGGTAAAAACAAAGAGATGTCCACCGGGCACGGCAAAAGCGTTGAGTGAATTGTGCAAGATGACGCCAGAAGTAAAAGTAAAGGGCTGTGGCGGGATAACAGAACTAATTCTATTCACTATGCTTCGTACATAAAGACTTATTTCCGGATCTTCCACAAGGGGGAGTTTTGAACGAATGAGTACCTCAAATTTACGCCCCATTTCTTTCTCTTCGGCAATGCCAAAATCGCCAAAACCGAGAAAAGCTTGTGCCGGTACTACGCCTATTTGTAAAAAGACAATGCAACAAAGCATACAAGAGGCCACAAGTTTTTTAAAGGGGGTAGTGTATTGTGATGCTTGCATAAGAGGGCCTTTCGTCTTTTTGTATGGGGCAAAGAAATGTACCTCTTTGCCCCTATTTTTTAGAAGAATGTATTACATCATATCCCACACAGCGCCTTGCGGTGTGTCACGCAATTCTACCCCCATGGAGGCAAGGGTGTCGCGCAAAGCGTCGGAACGTGCAAAGTCTTTTTGTTGACGGGCCTCAAGGCGTTCTTGCATATATTGTTCTACCTTGTTCACATCCACTCCTTTGCGAGCGGCTTGTATGCTGCGTAATTCCAGCAAAAAGGTTTGAGCATCTTGCTGAAAGAGGCCTAATACGCCGCCCCAAGAACGCATAACTTCTTGGAACATGAGCAAGAAAGCGGGAAGGCCTATGCTATTTTTAGCCGTTTTATCTTCCAAAGCTCTATTGGCAAGGCGTACCATACTAAAGATATGCCCAAGCGCCGCGGCGGAATTACAATCATCTTGCAGGGCTTCGTCAAGGGACTTAATAAGTGTTTGTAATTCCTCTTCGTAGCTGGCAGGGAAAGGACTTTCTTTCCAATTTTCGCGGGTGAGGGCGTTGGCAATATCTAAAAGACATTGGTACACGCGTTTTTGTCCGCGTTCTGCTTCATCCATGCTGGAGTCTGTGAAGTCAACAGGGCTACGATAATGCTTGCTTAACAAGAAGAAACGTAAGGTTTCTGGTAAATATTGCTCTAAAATATCACGGATGGTTGTGAAATTGTTTAATGATTTTGACATTTTTTCGGAATTGATTTGTACAAAACCATTATGAACCCAGTACTTAGCTAATTCCTTGCAAGTGCAAGCTTCTGTTTGCGCAATTTCATTTTCATGATGCGGGAAGATAAGGTCTTGACCGCCGCCGTGAATGTCTAGCGGAAGATATTTTTCGCTCATGGCAGAACATTCAATATGCCAGCCAGGGCGTCCCTTACCCCAAGGACTTTCCCAGAAAGGTTCTTGCGGCTTAGCACCCTTCCATAAGGCGAAATCTAAAGGATCTTCTTTTTCTTCACCGGGGGTTACACGGGCGCCGGCTTGTAAATCATCGAGGCTACGGCCGGAAAGCTTGCCATAAGGGGCGTAGGAGCGGACACGAAAATAGACATCTCCGGAAGGAGTGGCGTAGGCCTTACCGTCAGCAATGAGGCGTTCACACATGGCTTGCATTTCGGCTATATAGTCGGTGGCACAAGGTTCTTCGTCGGCACGTAAGACACCTAAACGATCCATATCTTCATGGAAAGCCGTCATATAGGTTTGCGCCACTTCGCGCCAGTCACGGTTTTCTTTTATGGCACGATTGATGATTTTATCGTCCACATCGGTGAAATTACGCACAAATTTCACATCAAGACCACGGTGGCGGAAATGGCGTACCATAACGTCAAAAACTAGGGCAGAGCGTGCGTGACCTATGTGGCAATAATCGTAGGCGGTAATGCCGCAGACATACATATGTACTTTTCCGGGGTTAACAGGAACAAACTCTTCTTTTTTTCCACTTAATGTATTATAAATAAGCATTTTTTCTCCAAAAAATGTGCAAAATAATTATTTGCTGGGGGAAAAAAATTTTTTGTGAAAAAGTTGTTGACCCCACCACCCCGTAAAAAAAAAATTAAAGTCGGTGGGTG
>CAYJNA010000068.1:0-13464 GCA_964371225.1 uncultured Desulfovibrionaceae bacterium | reverse complement strand
AAGCAGTGCGGAAAAGCTTAATGGTTTGTTGCAAGTCAATGATATGAACACCGTTACGTGCGCCAAAGATGTAAGGACGCATTTTAGGGTTCCAACGACGGGTTTGGTGACCGAAGTGCACGCCCGTTTCCAGCATTTGTTTCATGCTTACGTATGCCATGGTTTCCTCCAAGGGTTTTTCAACTTCCACACGAGGCCCTTCGCCTTACACCCTTTTGTATGTATTTTAAATACATACCCCATTTTACCCATGTAAAATGTCCAGGGACCCCAAGACGGCTGCCCGTGTGTGCTTCGTTGTGAAAGGGGGTAATTAGCAAAATGTGGAGGAAATAGCAAGTTTTTTTATATGAAGACCTCCCTTTTACAAGGCAGACCATTTTCAAAATGCTAGCAATAGGGTGTATTGCAAAGGTAAACACGGTACTTTTACGTCAAAGCTTATGCACGGAATCCTTGCCATTGCCAAAGTAA
Organism: uncultured Desulfovibrionaceae bacterium; assembly: GCA_964371225.1. Taxonomy (GTDB): domain Bacteria; phylum Desulfobacterota; class Desulfovibrionia; order Desulfovibrionales; family Desulfovibrionaceae; genus CAYJAD01. Next base: position 12,990 of record CAYJNA010000068.1, on the reverse strand, counting down.
TCATTATACTATATGGTCGTAAACTTTAGGGCGCATTTCGCCCCATAACATTCATCAATCCGCTTGGAGTACCCATGTTTGGTTTTATTTTTAAAAAAATTTTTGGTAGTAAAAACGACCGTTACTTAAAACGCAAAATGGCTACAGTGCAGGCCATTAATGCTTTAGAAGCTGAAATAGAAGCCCTTACTGACATTCAAATTCAAGAACGTATTTCCCTCATAAAAAAAGAAGTGCAAGAAGAAGGCAAAAGCCTTGATGATGTTTTAGTACCAGTATTTGCTTTGGTGCGTGAAGCCTCACGCCGCGTACTTGGTATGCGCCATTATGATGTGCAGCTTTTGGGCGGCATGGTTTTACATAAAGGAAAAATTGCCGAAATGAAAACCGGTGAAGGGAAAACCCTTGTGGCCACCCTCCCCGTGGTTTTAAATGCGCTTTCCGGCTTAGGCGTACACGTTATTACGGTAAACGACTACCTTGCCAGCCGCGACGCCGCATGGATGAGCCAACTCTACAGCTTCCTTGGCCTTAGCACAGGGGTTATTGTGCATGGGCTTAGCGATGAAGAGCGCAAAATAGCCTATGCCGCAGATATTACCTATGGCACCAACAATGAGTTTGGCTTTGACTACTTGCGTGACAATATGAAGTTTTATGTGGAACAATTGGCGCAGCGTAAGCATAATTACGCCATTGTGGACGAAGTTGACTCCATCCTCATTGACGAAGCCCGTACACCGCTCATCATCTCTGGCGCTTCCGAAGATGCCGTGGGGCAGTATCACATTATGGATGAAGTGGTACGTAAGTTGGTGGCAGACCAAGACTATACCATTGATGAGAAAGCCCGTTCCGCCATGCTCACGGATGCTGGTGTGGCACGTTGCGAAGAACTTTTAAAGGTAGATAACCTTTTTGACCCTGCACACATCACCTATCAGCACCATATTTTACAGGCTTTGAAAGCTCATACAGTTTTTCGCCGTGATATAGAATATATTGTTCAAGATGATCAAGTGGTTATTGTTGATGAATTTACTGGCCGTCTTATGCCTGGGCGTCGTTTTTCCGACGGTTTACACCAAGCTTTGGAAGCCAAGGAAAAAGTAAAAATTGCCGCTGAAAACCAAACATTGGCTTCGGTAACATTTCAAAACTATTTCCGCCTCTATGACAAACTTAGCGGCATGACAGGAACGGCAGACACTGAAGCTGTGGAATTTCAAGAAATTTATGGCCTTGAAGTTATCAGCATTCCGCCCAATATGCCCATGGTACGTAAGGATTATTCCGACCTTATCTACCGCACACGTCAAGAAAAGTTTAATGCCATTGTGGAATCCATCGTAGAACTACACAAAGCCGGACAGCCAGTACTCGTGGGTACCATATCCATTGAAAATTCCGAGATTATTTCGCATATGCTTAAAAAGCGTCAAATTCCGCACAATGTGCTCAATGCGAAACATCACGAAAAAGAAGCTGAAATTGTGGCTCAAGCCGGTCAAGCCGGTAAGGTAACCATTGCCACAAACATGGCCGGCCGCGGCACAGATATTGTGCTAGGTGAAGGCGTGAAAGAACAAGGCGGCTTGCATATTCTTGGTACAGAACGCCATGAAAGCCGCCGTATTGATAACCAATTACGTGGACGCGCCGGACGTCAAGGCGATCCTGGCTCTTCACGCTTCTATCTCTCCTTGGAAGATGATCTCATGCGCCTTTTTGGATCAGAACGTATCTCAGGCATTATGCAAAAGTTGGGATTAGAAGAAGGTGAGTCCATTGAAAATGCCATGGTGACCCGCGCTGTGGAAGGGGCGCAAAAACGTGTAGAAGGCCATCACTTTGAAGTGCGTAAAACATTGCTAGACTATGACAATGTTATGAGTCAGCAACGTGAAGTTATTTACAACTTGCGCCGCGAGCTTATTGAATCTAAAGATTTATCCTCCGTCATTGACGAATTTTGCGAAGATCTTTTGGACGATATTTATAGCTCTATGCAAATGGCTTCCTCTAAAAATCCCATCACCCCTGAAGAAGAGGAACTTATCCGCACCCGCTTACGTGAAATTTTCACCTTTGACCGTGTTCTTGCCGAAGATGCCCCTTTACCCTCACGTGAAGAGGCAAAAGAATTGGTGGATACACTGCTTAAGCAATTACATGATGATGCCCCAGACCTTTACAAAGACATTATGCGCTACTTCCTTTTGGAAGAACTAGACCGTTGCTGGAAAGAACATCTACGTAATATGGACGCCCTACGTGATGGCATTGGCCTACGTGGTTATGGTCAAAAAGACCCCAAATTAGAATACAAAAAAGAAGGCTTTGAGCTCTTCCAATCCATGATTTTCCGCATTCGTGAAAATGTCTTCAAAGCTTTAACACGTGTACGTATTCAACGCGAAGAAACAGAAGAGTTCCAAGAATTACAACACAAAGAAGAACCAGTGGCCATGACCTACTCCGGCCCCACCGAAGATGGCCATACACATATGGAACAAAGCAAGGCCGATAAAGTGGGCCGTAATGAGCCTTGCCCTTGTGGAAGCGGACGCAAATATAAAAAATGCTGCGGCGCCCAAGAATAATATACAAATGTGCTTTATTCCTGTTTTATGGGGAAGTTTGCATAAAGCTTCCTCATAAAACAGCTACTGTTTTATTCTAACCCATGATTTTTATGTGTAGTACTATCTTTTTCCACTAATATCTTGGCCTAACAGTGTACAGAGTCAAAAAAAGCATTATGATAAGAAAACAGCACACGGTTTTATCTTATCACTCTTACACCATGCAAGAATTTCTTTGAGGCTCGTGTGGTAACAATTCCCTATAAATGTATCTGAACATACGGCACATAATGTGCCTGAACGTATAGTAACTCACTCAATCTAGAATTATTTTTTATACTTTTTGCTCACAGGGTTCGCATCATGCCAGAAAATCTTTCTCTCTCTACACAATCTTTCATTGATCCAGAAGATATTCAAGAAACCTTACGTAACTCCAACGCAGGCTTTTGGCGTATCCTCTTCAATAAAGAAACAGGGGAAACAAAACTGTTTCTCAATGAAAATATGGCTAGAAATATTGGCCTGACAGAAAATCTTTCACCTCAAGAAAGGTTTCGCTATTGGTATGATCGCATTCCGGCAGAAGAAGTGGAATACATGGAAAAAGCCTTTGCCGACCTTCTAGAGCACCCCAAAACGCAGTACGAAATGGAATACTTATGGGAGCATCCCACCTTTGGTGTCATCCCTGTGCGCGCCATGGGGCATTCCTTCATTATAAACAATGCTACTTTTAGTGGAATAGAAGGACATTTAACGCTTTTACACAATGTAGAACGTTTTGAAAGCTCCTTACGCCAATCCAATATGAATATGGAAACCATGTACACGACTACTCCCGTGGGCATTGCTATTTTGGATTGGAACCTTAAGCTCATTGATTGTAATCCCAAGATGCTTCAGCTCTTTGGTATAGAAAGAAAAGAACTGCTTTCCCATAATTTTTTCAATTTCTCACCAGAAATACAACCTTGTGGCACCAAAAGCTGTAAAAAAGCGCGTGAAAACTTAGAGCATACCTACAAAAAGGGCAAACATAGCTTTGAATGGACTCATTGCACAGCTACCGGTGAGCCTTTCCCCTGTGAAATTACACTGCTGCGCACCTACTCTCGCGGAAAAGAAGTTATTATGAGCTTCATGCGCGACTTGAGCAATGAAAAGAAATTCATTAAAAAATTAGCAGAACGCCAAGCAGAATTGCAAGAAGCCCTCATGGATGCCGAAGAGGCTCGACAAAGTAAAAATCTTTTCTTTGCTAATATTAGTCATGAAATCCGCACGCCCATGAATGCCATCATGGGCATGAGCCATTTATGCTTACAACACACAAATGACCCCACCATCACACATTATCTGGATAATATTCATAAAGCTGGAGAAAGCCTTTTGCATATTATTAATGATGTGCTGGATATTTCCAAAATTGAAGCCGGCAAGTTAGAACTTGAAACATGCCCCTTTAGCCTTACAGAGCTTTTGGAAAACCTTTCCACTACAGCAAGTACATTAACCAGCAATAAACCCATAGAAATTCTTTTTAATGTAGACCCTACCCTCCCCACACACTTTGTCGGTGATGGTATGCGCCTTGGGCAAGTTTTGACGAATCTTTTTAGTAATGCCATTAAATTTACGCAAAAAGGTTATATTCTCCTTAATATTTACAAAAAGGCACAGTACGGGAATATCTATACTCTGGGAATAGATGTCACCGACACTGGCATTGGCATGGATAAAGAATGCCTTAAAAGCATTTTCCGTCCCTTTGAACAGGCAGAACATACCACCACACGCCGTTTTGGCGGTACCGGCCTTGGCCTTACCATTAGTAAAAACATTGTGCAGCAAATGGGCGGGGAACTCACAGTAAATAGTAAAGAAGGTTTAGGCACCACCTTTGCCTTGCATGTGAACTTGCTCGCACATGTGGAAAACCAGTGGTTAGATACTAGTTTAGCACATAAGGAAAAAATCCTTGTGCTGGATGACGGCCCCATGGCGCGTTTTGTTTTAGCAGAAATGCTGGAAATGTGTGGTTTTCATGTGGACACAGCGGGCACGGTGCAAGATGCATGTCGCCTCTTGCAGCAAGCAGATACTGCCAAAAATCCTTATGCCTTGGCCATCATTGATTGGAAAATGCCGGAACTCACCGGTAATGAAGCCGCACAACTTATTAGAAAACAACCCTTACGTAGCCAACCGCAATTTATACTTACTTCAGCCTATAGCCCAGAAATTGTGGCAGAGGTTTGGGAAAATCTCTTTAAGTGTTTCTTACCAAAGCCAGTACTTCCCATACAGCTATGGACAAGCATCATGAAAACGCTGGATATTGAGATTCCTGAAACGCATAGTGAGGATTGCATCGAAGAATTAAGCACGTACAAAGAATTGGTGGGGCGTACGGTATTACTCACAGAAGACAATGAAATAAATCAGGAAATTGCCATTGCACTTTTGGAAAACCTTGGTATGCGCATCACCCTGGCCGATAATGGGCAACAAGCTTTGGAACTGTGCTCAAAAACGCGTTTTGATGTGGTACTTATGGATATTCAAATGCCTGTCATGGATGGCCTCACAGCCACAAAGCTTATTCGCCAATTGGAAGGCTATGCCTTAGACACTACCCCTATTATAGCCATGACAGCCCATGCCATGAAAATACACAGAACACAAAGTATTGAAGCCGGCATGAATGATCATTTAACAAAACCCATTGACCCCAAGGCATTACGCGAAATGCTTTTCCAATGGATTATCAAAAAAAGAGGCAAGCCCTGCTAAAATGAAAGCGTATAAAAGGCTTGACAGGGATTTTTTACAATAGTAGAGTGCCTTTGCTTTACGGGAAAGTGGCAGTCTCCTTCGCATCTCTCTTCGTTTTTTTGCCGCTTTCTTCATCCTGATGCAGAACATTGTTCACAACGGGGTGGCCTGCATAAGGCCCCCTTTTTTTTATGCTTGAGAGAATATGGCAAAACCAGAACTTATTGAAACATTACAGAATATTGCACAACCCATTGTGGCCTCTAAAGGCCTTGAAATTTGGGGAATAGACTTGCTGCAAGGCGCTCGTCCTTTGGTGCGTGTTTACGTAGATGTCCCTTACGAAAAAAAGGCAGACGGCGTTACCCTTATGCCTGAGGCAGAGGCAGACGCAGGTAAATCACATCCTACACAGGATATGAAAACACTTTCAGCCACCATTGATCAATGCGCAGAAATTTCGCGCATGATCGGGCTTACCATGGAAGTGGAAGATATTTTTTCCTCTGCCTATATACTTGAAGTGTCCACTCCCGGCTTTTCGCGTATGTTTTTCCAATTGGAGCAATTGCGCGGATATGAAGGGGATACATTAGAAATCACCCTCAATGATTTTTTACATGATGGTCCTGACTTTTTACATGGACGCAAAAAAATCAAAGGCACTTTGCTCAATGTTCATGTGGAAGACGCTTCATTTGACCTGAGCATAGGACACACGGCAGACCCCATTACCTTAACACTTTCATGGGATCTTATTCGTAAAATTTCACGTGAGCATCTTTTTGTTATGCCGGAAAAACCCGGTAAAAAACGTAAAAACGATAAATAGTCATTGTAGATTGACCCCTACCATGGGGAATACATCGGAGGCATCATGAATCCTATAGAACTTAAAAAAGCCATAGATCAAATCAGCAAAGATAAGGGCCTTGAGCGCGATATGCTGATTGAAACCCTTGAAGATGCTGTTAAAGCATCCATGATACGTCGTTTTGGCGAAGATGCCATTATCGAAGTCAGCTACAATGACGAAACGGGCGATATTGAAGTCTATCAATTTAAAATAGTGGTGGCAGACGGCGACCTTGCCAATGAAGATTCTGAAATTGAATTGGAAGAAGCACAAGAGCATGACCCCTCTGTACAGATTGATGATGAGGTGGGCTTTCGCATTAAAATGCAAGACCTTGGACGCATCGCTGCTCAATCTGCCAAGCAAGTTATCATTCAACGCATGCGTGATGCCGAACAAGGCATCATTTATGATGAATACATTACACGCTTAGGCGAAATTGTTTCCGGCATTGTACAACGTCGTGATAAAGGCGGCTGGATTATCAACCTTGGCCGTACCGAAGCCATGCTTCCACGCGATGAACAAATTCCACGCGAACACTACAAGCGTGGTGACCGCGTACAAGCTATTATTAGTGATGTACGCCGTGAAGGACGCGGGCCACAAGTTATTATTTCTCGTGCGCATCGCGACTATATGGCAGCGCTTTTCCGTCGTGAAGTGCCAGAAGTGGATGATAACACTGTACAAATCATGGGTGTTTCTCGTGACCCTGGCTCTCGTGCCAAGGTAGCTGTACTCTCCCGTGAACGCGATGTGGACGCCGTGGGCGCTTGCGTAGGTGTGCGTGGCTCTCGTATTCAAAATATTGTGCAAGAACTACGTGGTGAGCGCATTGATATTGTTATCTGGAGCGCAGACATTGCAACCTATGCCCGTAATGCATTGGCCCCAGCATTGGTATCTCGCATTGTGGTAGATGATGAAAACAACTTGCTTGAAATCATCGTTCCCGATGACCAGTTAACCAATGCCATTGGACGCAAAGGACAAAACGTTAAACTTGCTTCCAAACTTCTTGGCTGGAAAATAGATATTTTTACAGAAACTCGTTACAACGAAGCCAATGCCATCGGTCATGGCCTTGAACAGTTGGCATCGGTAGCTGAAGTTTCCATGGACGCTCTCATTGCCGCAGGCTACTCGAATATTGAAAGCCTACGTGAAGCCAGTGATGAAGACTTGGCCAATAACTTGACCATGAGTGCGTCACGCATAGCTGATTTGCGCTCTGCCATTGCCTTCCTTGCACCTGCCACGCCCAGCATTACGCCTGCCAAGGACGCTGAGCTCATGCCTGATGACAAGGAAATTGAAACCATGCCTGAAACTATGAGCCCTGAGCTTATAACCGAAGATATGGACGATGTAGCAAAGACCGAGCAAACTACCGAAGACCAAGAGGTAGCTGAATAGATGCCGCATACGCCCATACGTATGTGTGTCGTATGTAGGCGACGGTTTGCCAAGGTGGAGTTGATGCGCCATGTTATCACCACCGACAACACATGGTTTTTAGATGTGCATGCCATACAGCCGGGAAGAGGCTACTATGTATGCCAGGACGAAACCTGCAAGGAAAAGTTTTTTCACTACAAAACGGGAATGAAAAGGCGCAAAGGGGTAAAAAGTGACAAAAGATAAAATGACTGTAAAAGAATTAGCCAGTGAGCTAAGCGTTACACCAAAAGACCTACAGCAAACCCTGCTAACTCTTGGCATTGAAACAAAAAATGCTTCGAGCCCCGTGGCTAAAGAACAGATTGAACGTGTTCGTAGCCATTTTAGCGAACAAAAGAAAAGTAGCGTCATTGTGCGCCGCCGCAAAAATAGCGATGCTGATACTGGCGCTGAAGCTAAAGAAAGTACCAAAAGCACGGCGAAAGCTCCTAAGGCAGCAAAAGAAGCTAAGGCAGCTCCTAAAGCAGACGAAGATGCATCCCAAGAAGCCACTAAAAGTGATGCAGTAAGCTCTGAGGCCACAGCAGAAAAACCTGCAACCAGCCCCAAAGCTAAACCTGCGCCCAAGGCTCAGCCAGCAGAAGCGCGTATTATTAGCGCCCCTACTGCTAAAGGCGAAGAAAAAAATGCTCCCGAATCTAGCGCAGCCGAAGTACCTGCACCGGTAAGTGTGCAAGAAGAAAATACTTCAAAATGTACCACCGACGAGCCCAAAAAATCTGAAGCTACAGCTTCTGACAAAGCTCCTGAAAGTGCTCCTGCGCAAGAAGCTGCTCCTGCTGTTTCTGTAGTTACAAAAGAAACTTCTGCTCCGGCAGCTCCCGCTGCTCCCACGAGTCAGGCACAAGCAAATGAAAAAAGCCCTGAAAAATCCGGTGGAGAACAAGGCGGCGACAGAAAAAAGAAAGATCGCGCACCTAAAAAACGCCCTGAGCCTGAGCAAACACATACCCCTGTTCGTATTATTTCGCGCCCCTCTCCTGAAGCTGAAGAAAAGCGTAAGGCTGAAGCGGCCGCACGTGCCAGCCAAGGCGGACATCAAGGTGGACACCAAGGCGCCGGCGGACGTCCCCCACGTCCCGGCGGTCAAGATAACCGCGGCGGCGACAGAGGTAATTTCCGTCCACGTCCCGGTCAAGGTGCAGCCCCACGCGATAAAGACGCAGCTCCACGCCCAGGCGGCGGTGCTGGTGGTAATCGTCCTCCACGTCCAGGCGCTCCGCGCGGTGGCGATGGCGGCGGCATGAATTTTGGCGCTCCAGCCGTGGCCAATGAACAAAGCAAGAAAAAGCGTAATAAAGGTCGCCGCACAGTGGACTTCCCCGCAGGAGGCAGTGACGATTTCAGCCGCTTTGGTCAGGATGATGAAAACGCAAAGCGTATGGGCAGTCGCCATAAATCACGCCGTAAAGGTAAAGATACACGTCATGCGTCTTCTACCACGCAGCCACTCAAAGCTGCCAAGCGTAAAATTCGCGTAACTGAAGCCATTCGCGTGGCTGATATGGCGCACCAAATGGGTCTAAAATCCAATGAAATCATTAAAGTGCTTTTCAATTTGGGTATCATGGCCACCATTAACCAATCATTAGATTTAGACACCGCTACCCTTGTGGCAGCCGAATTTGATTATGAAGTGGAAAAGGCAGGCTTCTCCGAAGATGATTACCTCATCCCCACTGAAGCTGACAGCCCCGAATCCATGTTGCCACGTCCGCCTGTGGTCACCATCATGGGTCACGTTGACCACGGTAAAACATCCTTACTTGATGCCATCCGTAAGTCCAACGTCACCAGCGGTGAGGCCGGCGGCATAACCCAGCATATTGGTGCGTACCACGTAACCACCAAGAGCGGTGAGATTGTTTTCCTTGATACCCCCGGTCACGAAGCTTTTACAGCCATGCGTGCTCGCGGCGCTCAGGTAACAGACCTTGTTATCCTTGTGGTTGCAGCCGATGACGGTGTTATGGAACAAACCCGTGAAGCCATCAACCACTCCAAAGCTGCCGGCGTGCCCATCATGGTGGCCGTCAACAAAATGGATAAAGAAGGCGCCGACCCTGACCGCGTACTACGCGAATTGGCAGAATTAGGCCTTCAAGCAGAATCTTGGGGGGGAGATACCATCACCGCCATGGTTTCTGCCAAGAGCCGCCAAGGTCTTGACGATCTCTTGGAATTGGTAGCCTTACAAACAGAAATTCTTGAGCTTACAGCCAATCCCGAAAAACCTGCTCGCGGGCGCATTGTGGAAGCGAAGCTTGATAAGGGTCGCGGCCCCGTTGCCACCGTACTCATACAAGAAGGTACCTTACATCAAGGTGATACCTTTGTGTGCGGCGTCTTCTCCGGTCGTGTACGTGCCCTCTTCAATGACCAAGGTAAGAAAGTTAAAGAAGCTGGCCCTTCCATGCCTGTGGAAGTACAAGGCTTCGACGGTGTGCCTGAGGCCGGTGAAGAATTTGTTTGCGTAGCTGATGAAAAATTAGCACGCCGCATTGCCGAGTCCCGTGCCATGAAACAGCGCGAACGCGCCCTTGCCAAAGAATCTAAGGTAACCTTGGAAACCTTCCTTTCCCGTCGTGCTTCCGACCAAGAAGCGCTTACCTTAAATCTTGTGCTTAAAGCCGACGTGCAAGGCTCCTTGGAAGCCATTACCGAAGCTCTTAATAAGCTTAGCACAGAAAAAGTGCGCATCAATGTGGTACACGGCGGTGCCGGTGCCATTTCCGAATCGGACATCTTGCTGGCTTCTGCCTCTCAGGCCATCATCATCGGCTTTAACATTCGTCCCACAGCCAAAATTAAAGAAGTGGCTGAAAACGAAAATGTGGATATTCGTTACTACGACATCATCTACAAACTTAAAGAAGATGTACAAAGCGCCATGCAAGGCATGCTTGCTCCCGTACAGCGTGAGCAATATCTTGGCCAAGCAGAAGTGCGCGATGCCATTAGCGTACCCAAAGTGGGCATGGTGGCAGGCTGCTATGTAGCTGATGGTAAGATGATGCGTAATGCGCCTGTACGTTTACTACGTAATGGTGTGGTAATTTACACTGGTAAAACCACGTCCTTAAAGCGCTTTAAAGACGATGCTAGAGAAGTGGCCAAAGGCCTCGAATGCGGTATTTGCCTTGAAAACTACAATGATATTAAAGTGGGCGACATTATTGAAGCCTTCGAAATCATTGAAGAAGCCGCAACACTATAATATACCCCGCCCACCTGAACTTTATGCTTTAGGTGGGCGTAACTTCTACCTTATTACGGAAATGAGTTTTTGCTATGAATATGCTTGTGGCTGTACTTACGGTAGAGTTTATGTTACACGGAAATGACTCGCTTAAAGGTAAAAGGCGCATTGCCAATAGCCTGAAACAAAAAGTTCGTAACACCTTTAATGTGGCTATTGCTGAAGCAGGTACTGCTGATTCCATGACACGCTTACGCCTTGCTATTTGTTCCATTTCCAATTGTGAACAGCACCTGCAAAGCCGTATGGATAAATGCCTCGCCATGATAGAAGCTGTCTGCCCTGAAGAAATGATCTATAGCGATATTGATATATACGCAGCTTAAATAACAATCGAGTCATCAATTATGTCTTATATACATCAGCTTTTCTCCAAAGACTTATACGCACCTGCCAAGGAAGTGGCACAGCTGTTACAAGGCTATTCTGTCATAGGCATTGCCGCGCATGCCAACCCTGACGCCGATGCCTTAGGCTCTATGTTAGCCATGGCTCATGGACTACAAAGCCTTGGTAAAACAGTGCTTTTATGTAATGCCTCCCCCATCCCTTCTTATTTGGCATGGTTACCCTATACCGGCCCTTTATATACAGAATTTCCTCAAGACCAAGCGCAACCAGAAGTGGTGCTAGTGCTTGACTGCGGCGATGAAGCGCGCCTTGGTGAAGTACAAGACATGGTGCTTTCCTACCCCACCATTAATGTGGACCATCACCTTGCCAATCCACATTTTGCTTCAGAATATAATTGGTCAGACCCCAGTATGGCTGCCACAGGGCAAATGGTTGCTGCTATCTTACATGCCCTAGACATACCTTTAATAGGGGATATAGGCGCCAGTGTGTACATGGCCATAAGCTCTGACACAGGCAACCTCACCTATGGAAATACCACAGAAGATGTGTTTTTAATTTGCGCCCATCTCATGCATTTAGGCTTAGATATTATTCATATACGCGAACAGCTTGACAACTCTTGGCATGTGGAACGCATGCATTTATGGGGTGAGCTTATGCAAGGCTTGCGCATAGAGCGCGACGGAACCATTGTTCTTTGCGCTGTTTCTTTGGACATATTGCATAAGCATAATGCCACCAAAGAAGATTTAGAAGGCTTTGCCGAGCACTTACGCCGCATTGAAGGAGTGCTTATTGCCGGTTTTGTACGCGAAGACGCCGCAGAACAATGTAAAAGTAGCTTACGCTCTTCAGGTACCATTGATGTACGCGAGGTCTTGGCCACCTTGGGCGGCGGCGGACATCGCAATGCTGCCGGTGCCACCTTACATTTTGATTTACAAAGCAGCATGGAAAAAGTTTTTTCCGGCAGCAAAAAGTGGCTAGACGACCACGCTCTTTAACGGTATAGTATGCACACCACAGATACACAGAACCCTCTTGCGCCCAAAGCTCCTTACGAATTGCCCAAATATGACGGTCCACAACTTCCACAGGCGCATGGTATTTTAGTCTTACATAAGCCCAAAGGCCCCACCTCTGCTCGCTGCTTGAGTGCTCTTAAGCGTATGGGGCAGAAAAAAATTGGCCACGCTGGCACCTTAGACCCCATGGCAGAAGGTGTGTTGCTGGTTTTATTGGGACATGCCACAAAGATTTCAGGTCATCTCTTGACAGATGGCAACAAAGTCTATAGCGGTACTGTACAACTTGGGCAGCAGACGGATACTTGGGACGCAGAAGGCGTTGTGGTGGCACAAAGCCCTTGGGAACATATAGCAATGTCCACCGTGCTTGAAGGCTTTGAGGCATGGCTTGGTAAGAGTGAACAAACCGTTCCGCCTTATTCCGCTGCCAAACATAAAGGACAACCTTTATACAAGTTGGCGCGCGCCGGTAAAGAAACACCGGTGAAAACGAAGCTTATAGAAATTTCGCAAATGGAAGTGTTAGATGTGCGCCTTCCCTTTGCCCGCTTTCGTGTAGAATGCAGTTCTGGCACCTATATACGCTCCCTGGCCCACAGCTTGGGGACGCGCCTTGGTTGCGGAGCCGTGCTCACAGAACTTACACGAGAGTACAGTCATCCC
>CAYJNA010000067.1:0-14209 GCA_964371225.1 uncultured Desulfovibrionaceae bacterium | reverse complement strand
TAAATAGGCTCTTTTCGCTATTTCTTTTTTCCCATAAAACTGGCTAAAACCGTGTCACGTACAACGCGAGATTGCTCCGTAACCACATGACTCAATTCTTCTCGTTCCACGTAAAGTATAGCACCACAAGGGCACATGGAAGCACAAGCGGGCTCCATGCCCTCAGCCCTTCTCTTGGCACATAAATCACATTTACGACTGCCTACGCCTTTATCAGATTCAAAAAAACCTGCGTAAGGACATGCCAGCATACAGTTACGCGTTTCACAGCCACGACATAACATACTATTAAGAATAACGGCATTATCTGCATCGCGGCTAATGGCTTTATGCGGGCAAATTTTCATGCAATAGGCTTGTTCGCAATGTATGCAATACACAGGCACAATTTGCCCCTCAGCACTGCGCGCCATAACAATGCGTGGTTGGTCGTACAAAAACTTACATACGGCTTCGCACGTTTCACAGCCAATACATTTTTCATAATCAATATAGAGTGTTTTTCCAGAAAGGGGTATTTTTGTCATGTGCTACCTCAAAGAATGTGGTGCTATAATATCAGCAGCATAATTATACTCTGCTTCACGATGTTGCGCCTTTAAGTCTAACCAATGCGACAGGGAACGTGCCGCTCGTAAGCCACTATACACCGCTTTTCCTATTTTACTGGGGCCGGTCAACACATCCCCAGCCACAAAAACATTTTCAATTTTAGTCATATGCAACCAGCGCACTTCCCCTTTACGCACATCGGTAAGTCCCAATTGGTCTTGAAAAGGCGGCGTGGGAACTTCCCCTATGGCAGAAATCACCATATCAGCTTCAATAACATACTTTTCCCCAGTGGCTTTATGAATATACTCCACACCCTCTACCTGCGTTTGCCCCAAAATACGCGTAGGGACGCATAATTCCTGCCAAAAGCAACCATCTTTTATAAGGCGCTCAATTTCATACATGCCAGCGGGGGCTTCTTGTAGACTGCGTCGATACAACATATAAACCTTACGCGCGCCCATTTGTAGGGCACTGTGTACCACATCCACAGCGGAATATCCTGCACCAATGACAACCAATGTTTTATCTTTCACCTCTGGCGTTTGCACGTTAACATTACCGTAGCGCACAGCACGGATGGGAAAAAGAAATTCCAGACCTGAATGCACCTGCGGTAAACCTTCCCCCTCTAAACCCATACGACGTGATTTCCATGAACCAGTGCAAATCATAATGGCATCATGCACTTCTACCAATTCATCAAGACTACGCATATCTTGTAAAAAATGATCGCCCTCTTCCTCAAAAAGAGGACTAGAGCAGCATATTTTCGTTTGATTATGGAAATGGACGCCGTAGGTACGCGCCAATACAGTGGTGCCGCGCTGAATACGCTCTGCAGGAATGCGATGACCAGGAATGCCAAATAACATGAGGCCGCCTGGCTTTGGAAGCTTATCATACACATCTACCTGATAGCCTTGCGTTGCTAAAAATCCACAAGCGGCAAGACCTGAGGGGCCGGCACCAATAATGCCCACACGCCTATTCTTTGGTTTTGTTGGCTCTTTACGCATAAAAGCAAAATTCATCATATCTTCCATGACAACGCCTCCCCATATACATCAGAACATGTAATAACAACACCTTAGCTAAAGCCCTTACAAAAAGTTTCCTAAGTTAAACTAGCATAGCCTCTATTTTGCATAATGTATACAGAATTTACAAATAGGTAAAAGATGCGTTTACATAAAAAGCTCTCAATATACTCACAAAGCATGCCTATTTTCTAGTATATTTTGCATTGCATTCAGTACTAATGTTAGATAGTATTTATGGGTTATTTTTTGGAGGATATATGCACTTACGTAAAAGAGTTTTGGTAACAGGCGGCACAGGTTTTGTGGGCTCACACTTATGTGAACGCCTACTCAACGATGGTCATGAAGTAGTTTGTGTGGACAATTTTTTCACCAGTTCCAAACAAAATGTGGAACATTTGCTCGACAATAAATGCTTTGAGCTCATGCGCCATGACATCACCTTCCCCCTTTATGTGGAAGTAGATGAAATCTACAACTTAGCATGCCCAGCTTCTCCCATTCACTACCAACACGACCCTGTGCAAACTATTAAAACTTGTGTGCACGGTGCCATCAACACCTTGGGTCTTGCCAAACGCCTCAATGCTCGTGTTTTCCAAGCCTCCACGTCTGAAGTCTATGGAGACCCACACGTTCACCCGCAAACCGAAGACTATTGGGGACACGTAAACCCCATTGGTACCCGTGCTTGTTATGACGAAGGTAAACGCTGCGCCGAAACACTTTTTTTCTCCTATCATCGCCAGCACAATTTACCCATTAAAGTAGGCCGCCTCTTCAACACCTACGGGCCTCGTATGCACCCCAATGACGGGCGTGTTGTGTCTAACTTCATTATGCAGGCTCTGCAAGGCACAGATATTACCATTTATGGTGATGGCTCACAAACTCGCTCTTTCTGCTATGTGGAAGATCTCATAGAACTTATGGTGCGTTTTATGGCCTCCCCTGCTGACTTTACCGGCCCCATGAACATGGGTAATCCCGGAGAGTTTACCATTAAAGAATTGGCAGAAGCTGTCATAGAACTTACCGGTAGCAAGTCTAAGATTATTTCCTTACCCTTGCCTTCTGATGATCCTAAACAAAGACAACCAGACATTAGCCTTGCTAAAACACAGCTTGGTTGGGAACCCAAAGTACAATTGCGTGATGGCTTAGTAAAAACCATTGCGTACTTTGAAAGATTTATTTAGGCATAAAAAAAGCCTGTGTCCTAAGATACGGGCTTAAACTAGTGACAAACCTAGCGTAAAGATTTAGTTTTGATTTTTATGACACAAACTTCAATTTTTAAAATGAAATGTTTTAAAAGAAGTGCAACAAAGGCCTCATTATAAAATTTACATGGCGCCAAAAACTTTCTTTCAAAGACAAGACTCAGTCGCAATTAAAGTTTTTTGGAAAGGGGGTCTGGGGGAAGAACCTTTTCTTCAGAAAAGGTTTTCCCCCAGTGAACTTTGTCATTAGTCTGAAGCCTGTATCCTAAGATACGGGCTTTTTTTATGTATACATGTTTATTTTATAGGGACGCTTCTTCACTGAAAAAGCGTCCCTTTTTTATAAAATAGGGTACGAAATAAATACTATTTGCCAAAAAGAATTTCTTGGTAGCTGGGTAAAGCCCATAAATCATCCGCCACAATGCCTTCCAGCATATCAGCCCATTGACGTACTTCCACCATGCAAGGAATAACCTTTTCGCAATAGAAAGTAGCTTGAGCTTGCATTTCTTCCAGCTTTTGCGCCTTTTCCAATTGCTTGGCAAGTTTTGCCACAGCGGCTTGCATCTTATGCAAATATTCTGTCACATCGTCCAAAATAAGTGTTTGGAATGGCTTTCCAATGGCTTTCAAACTGGCGCATGTGCCCGCCAATTCCCCTTGATAGCGTATGGCAGCAGGGGCAATGATGGTTTTGGCAATACGTTGTACCAGTAAAGCTTCAGAGCGAATGGTTTTGCTGTATAATTCGTATTGAATTTCTTGGCGTGACTTAAGCTCTACTTTACTCAACACATTTTGGTTTTCATACAAAGCCACTATGTCAGCATCAAGCAACACAGCTACAGCTTCAGGCGTAGTGCGTAAGTTTGGTAATCCGCGGCGCTCTGCTTCTTTATGCCAAATATCAGAATAGCCATCACCATTAAAAATAATGGCACTGTGCTCTTCAATAACTTCTTGAATGAAACTTTGTACAGCATCATTAAGGCTTACATTGCCTTCTGCCAAAGCTTTTTCAAGATAATTAGCTGCAAAGTTCATGGAATCAGACATAATGGTATTTAAGGCTGCCAAAGAACCAGAAGCAGACATACTTGAACCAAGAGCGCGAAATTCAAAGCGATTACCTGTAAAGGCAATGGGGCTCGTGCGGTTGCGATCACCTGGGTCAGCAGGTAAGGGAGGTAAGGTGTCTACGCCCACATTCATGAGGCGTTTACCTTTGGCACCCTTTACACGGCCAGCGCGGAATTGTTCAAAGACATCCGTAAGTTGGTCGCCAAGGAAGATAGACATGATGGCCGGAGGCGCTTCGTGGGCGCCAAGGCGATGGTCATTACTGGCACTGGCCACAGTGGCACGTAATAAAGCGCCGTATTTATGTACAGCGCGTAACATACATGCACAAAAAACCATAAATTGCGCATTTTCATGCGGTGTATCGCCAGGATCAAATAAAGAGCCTAATTCGTCATTGCCTAAAGAATAGTTTAAGTGCTTACCGGAACCATTGATTCCCACAAATGGTTTTTCGTGTAAGAGGCATTTCATACCATAGCGTTTTGCCACATTACGCAACACAGTCATAATGGCATGGTTGTGATCTACAGCAAGATTTCCGGACTCAAAACGAGGCGCAATTTCATATTGGCTGGGTGCCGCTTCATTGTGTCTAGTTATAACCGGAACACCAAGTTTAAAAAGCTCACGCTCCACTTCCATCATATAGGAAAGAACACGCTGCGGAATAACACCAAAATATTGGTCACTAAATTCTTGCCCCTTGGCAGAACGTGCCCCAAAAAGAGTACGTCCGGCTAAGTGAATATCGGGACGAGCAAAGTTAAAATTACCGTCAATAAGAAAATATTCTTGTTCAAGACCGGCAAAGGGCACAATGGGCATTTCGCTTTCCACACCAAAGATGGCTAAAAGGCGTTTTGCTTCTTTATTAAGGCTTTGGTTAGAGCGCAAAAGCGGTGTTTTCTTATCAAGAGCTATACCTGTCCAAGAAAGAAAAACCGTGGGGATGCAAAGGAAAGTCCCATTGGGATTTTCCATAATATAAGCAGGGCTTGTGACATCCCACGCCGTGTAACCGCGAGCTTCAAAGGTGGAGCGAACACCACCGGAAGGGAAGCTAGAAGCATCCGGCTCACCTTTAATGAGCATGGAGCCGGAAAAAGAAGCCATAACACCGCCAAAACCATCTGGCTGCAAAAAGCTATCATGCTTTTCTGCAGTGGTTCCGGTAAGAGGATAAAAAATGTGGGTAAAGTGTGTTGCGCCCTTTTCTATGGCCCAATCTTTCATGGCAGCTGCCACATTATCCGCAATGTTTGAGTCCATACGTTCGCCAAAATCTATGGTTTTACGTAAAGACTTATACACAGCACGTGGTAAGCGCTCGCGCATGACTTTATCATTAAAAACATTACATGCAAAAAAGTCTTGCGGCTTAGTTTCCACAAAGTTTAAAGGTGCTTGGTCTGAACGGTAATTTGTAATGGCCTGAATGGCGTTATTACGTGCTATATTGGCAGACATATGGGTCTCTCCTTGGCATTTAATATAAAAACCTGCTGTTAGACCTTATAGTCAAAATTTTTGCCTAGGTAAAGCCGTAATATCAGAGCATACCGTCTAAGGTATGCCCTCATATTTAGCACATACAGTTTAACCTGAGTTAGCGTATTGAGCTAATTTATCAAGATCTGTGATGACAAGTCTGGCCTTTGTGCATTTAGAAATAACTTTTTCATCTTTTAGACGACGTAAAATCTTCCCAAGCCAGCTACGCCGGACACAAAGCAGTGAGGCAATTTCCTCATGTGTTACCCCCAAGGGTACATCCAAAGCATTACCATAGGAATATGATAAATCCAGCATTAACTTACACGTATTGGCAAAAGCATTACCACCGGCAATACTAACTACACGACGCATGTAATACATATTTTTGAGAGCTTGAGAACGAATAAGGGAAAGTGCCAGTTGAGGATAATGTGCTGCGAAGGATTCGTTTAAAAAATGCGCTGCGGGGAAAAAGTAAACTTCACAAGGAGTAAGTGCATAAACCTTATAGTTGGGGGCTTGGTCATACTGTACAAGGTCATAAAGTAATGTCCCCTCCCCCACATGGAAAAGCGAAACCTTGTTATCGCCTCCATTGTACGACATATGCGGATTTTCATAGACACCGCGCGCTTTACCATATTTTAAATAGTAAAAACCATATTCACCATTCACCGATTGAGGGATATGTTCTTTAGCTTTAAAGCTCATGTAACGCCCAAGATGTAACACCGCTTCCCAGTCACGGGAAATATCCGTAACCCATATGGGGTTATAAAAAAAGTCACTTTTGCGATGTAGTGATGTGGGTTTTAAACCTAGGGGTGGGTGCATAGGTTTGCTTTCTTTGTCTACCTTTTCAGCATAAGCTTTTTCCATGAAATTTGTCATTTTACACCTCTTTATTAAAAAATTTGTGGGGTGTACATGGATGAAATCAATTTTCAAACAAAATGTACTCAATCTCCTACCTGTAGTATATATACTGCTTGGGCTATAGCTTTTTCTATCTGAAAAAGCAAGTGGTTTAGCAAATTGTAAAGGTTTCTCTTAATATAAAAAAATCAAAAAAAACCACAACTCGTTAATATATATAAAATATAAGCACACATATACGCAGAATATCGTTCACATATGCTTTGTGAACAAAGCAACATACATACATTTTTAACTATGAAGATAAAGCGGCAAAAACCTTGCAAAGTATATACTTTACAAGGTTTCTTAAACATGAAAAAAAATGAGAGGGAGAAGGACACTTTAACGCTAATTAAAGAATATTTTTTTTATATTTTTCTAAAAAAAATATTTTAGTTTATGAAAATGCATACTTCTACATAATATGAATACTGCAAAAGGCACATTGTAAAGATGAAGAGCTCTTCTCTTAACCTTTTGAAATTGCCTCTAAGGATATAGTTCTTTATTTCACATAGAATAACCTATCAAAGAGCTATAAAATGTACTGTGTATACATCTCTACACAGTACATGTGCTCTAAAGGGATTCTGTAAGCAAATGCGTAAAAGCACTATGTCTGTGTGCAGCATTATATTCATGGCTGTTAAAAACATCTACTACTCGTCCCTTATCTAACACAACTATATCATCACATAAACGCAATACAGAGCGTATATCATGAGAAATATACACAAAGGAAAGATGTAATTCCTGTTTAAGATGCAGGAGTTTTTCTTGTAAATGTTCTGAAACCACAGCATCTAAATCTGCTAAGCATTCATCCAATAAAATAACTTCTGGTTGCAAAGCCAAGGCCCGAGCAAGGCACAGTCTTTGTAATTGCCCACCACTCATATGCGAAGGGTATTTTTTAATAAAACTTTCTGGCAAATCCACAAGGGAGAGTAAGGCTTGCGCTTTAGCTGTGGCGGCTTCTTTATGGGCTAAGGGATACAGCTTTTTATGGGCGCGTAAAGGTTCCAACAAAATATCCTGCGCCTGCATACGTGGATTCACCGCCAAGCGTGCGTGTTGAAACACAGCCTGCATATGTCGCCGCCACACAGCCTGACCCGAAATTTTACACACCTTATGCCCAAGGCAATGTATACTGCCTGTATCGGCATTTTCTAAGCCCAAGAGCATACGCATAAAGGTGCTCTTCCCAGCTCCATTGGCACCCACCAAGCCTAAACTTCGTCCTGCGCGCAAACATACACTTATATGCTCAAGCACTGTTTTACTGCCATAGCTTTTACTGATGTCTTGCGCCTCCACAAGCACAGTGTCCTTTGTAAGCTCTCCTTGCGACGGTACAGCTGTACTGCCAGAAGGTATAATTTCACGCATACGCCCATAGGCTTGCACCATGGCTTGGGTGGCTTCATGTTGCGGATTTTCCACCACAGAGGCAAAAATGCCTTGTTCTACCACCTGCCCCTCATGCATAATGGCCAAGGTTGTAGCCACTTGCGCTGCAGCAGCAAGGTCATGGTCTATATAAAGCAGTGCAAAACCATATTCTGCTTGCAATTGCCGTATCAATTGTAAAATATATTTTTTGGAAGGTGTATCCAAACCGGAAAGTGGTTCATCAGCTATGATGCAGGAGGTTTTACCCACCAATACAGCCCCCAAAGCAAGGGCTATCATGCATCTATGCAACATACCGCCGCTTAGCTCAAAGGGATAGCTTTGTAAAATAGCCTGTGGGTCTGAAAAGCCTACTCTTTGTAGTAAAGTATGTATAAAGGTTGGCAATTCTTTTTTAGGCATATCTTGACAAAATGTCTCGTGAAACACCCATTCTAAACGAAAAAGTGGATCAAAACAGTCTGCAGGGTTTTGCATAATAAGCGCAGGTCGCCCCAAGCCTTGCTGTACGCTACCCTCACTTTGCACCACAGACGGCGGTAAAAAACCCGCCAACGCCATGGCAGTAAGTGATTTTCCGCTGCCACTGCTGCCCATAAGCGCCAGACTTTCCCCTGCTTGAAGACCAAGGCTTACATCACGTACTAAAATCTTTTGCCCTGTCATCAATGTTAGCTTTTGCGTAGCAAGCATTTATAGTTCCTCATGTTGTAAGCTTGGGTCTAATCTATCGCGCAAGGCATCACCTAACAAATTACTGGCCGCTGTGGCTAAAAATACCATAAGCCCCGGATAGACAATAATCAGGGGTTCAGAGCGCAGATAATTGCGCGCTTCAGAAATCATCACCCCCCATTCTGGCGTGGGCGGCTGAATGCCTAAGCCTAAAAAGGATAAACCTGCCACATGCAAAAGCATATGCCCCACATCTAAGGTGGCTACTATGCAAATTTGCCCCATTATGGCCGGCACATAGTGGCGCACAATACGCTGTGTACGACTTACATTCATGCTTTGTGCCGCCAAAACATATTCTCGTGTTTGCAAGCTAAGCACATAACTGCGCACCAAGCGCGTATACCACGCCATATGTGTAATGCTTATGGCCAATATTAAATTAGTTAAGCCTGTACCCAAAACACTTATCATAAAAAGTGCCAACACTACGGTGGGAAAAACCATCATGCCATCACAAATACGCATGACTATGGCGTCAAAAATACCGCCCAAGGTGGCACACAAGGAACCCAATACAGTGGCAACACATACCAGCACTGCTAAAATAGCAAATACCGTACACAAAGAATATTGCGCCCCCACCATGAGCCGCGAAAGAATATCGCGTCCCAAGTGATCTGTACCTAGCCAATGTTCCGCACTCATGGGTAAAAACTTTTGACTTAAATTGACCACTGTACCGTCATGAGGAGCCAGCCATGAGCCTAATAAGGCGCACAAAAGCAAAGGCACTAAAATACCCATGGATATATATACTTTTTTATCGCCACCCATGTTCTTTCCCCTATGCCTTATGCTTATGGCTGTTTTGTAAAGTAACTCTTGGGTCAATAAAGGCGTATAAAATATCCACTATGACATTTATCCCCACAAAAATAAAAGTCATAACCAAGGTAAAAGCCTGTATGACAGGATAATCATGATTATAAATGGCAGAAATGACATAACGTCCCACACCCGGCCAATTGAAAATACTTTCCACAATGACAGCACCGCCCAAAAGTTCCCCCAAATACATACTTAAGGCTGTAAGAACAGGAATACTGGCATTGCGCGCCACATGAAGCCACACACGCCATGAAGCCACACCACGTGAGCGGGCGTACAACACTGCGCGGCTTTGCATATGCTCCAGCAAAGCACCACGCACCAAGCGCGCGCTCATGCCAAGAGTCATAAAAGCCAAAGTACATACAGGAAGTATAAAGGAAGAAGCCCCGCCATACCCCATGGCAGGAAGCACATCCCACCAGCGCGCAAAGCAGAGAATTAACAAAAAGCCCAACCAAAATGAAGGCATGGATACCGCGCTGAAGGAAAAACATCGTATCACATAGTCCGGCCATTTATCACGGTACACGGCACCCAACATGCCAAGAGGTATGCTGCCAAGTACCGTAAGCACTATGGCGCCCAAGGTAAGCTCTAAGGTGGCTGGCACATAGGTTAAAATTTCCCCCAATGCCGGAGCTCCACTCACATAGGATACGCCCCAGTCCCCCTGCACCGCCTTGGCTAGCCATGCCATATATTGTTGCCATAAGGGTAAATTTAACCCCAATTCTTGGCGCACTTGCTCCAATATGGCCTCAGTGGGCGGCAAACCGGAGAGGCGCACGTAGGCCAAGGCCGCATCCGCATCTCCCAAACGCAAGAGCAAAAACACAAAAAGTGATATGCCAAGACATAAAGGCACCAAGGAAAGCACACGACGACAGAGAAAAGAAAGCATATATATCCTTGTGACTATGGGTAAAAAGGGCTCTACCTTTGACACTTTTTACAAGCGTATTATGGTCTTTGCACCTTATGCAATTCCAATTCATAGGACACTGGCGCAAAGCTAAAGCCTTGGATATTTTCTTTCTTATACAAAGATTTATCCACGGTATAACTTAAAGGTACATATACTTCTGCTTCGTGTATAATATTCCATACAGCGGTAAAATTTTGCACAATTTCTGCTTCGTTTTGGCTTTGCAAAGCTTTTTCCATGGCGGCATCAAGGGCTGCTTTTTCCGCTATGAAACGCTGTGCCTGATATTCTGCATGTCCCGGCACTTGCATAATACTCAAGTAGGAAAAAGGCGCATAGGGAGCCCCTGAAGAATTGGCAAAAATAAGATCAAATTCGCCTCTCGTTTGTGATTCCATAAAGGCCACACCCTCTTCACCTATGAGCTTTACATCTATGCCTATACCTTGCAAATTGCTTTGTATCACCTGTGCCAAGGAACGCATAAGGCTTTCATGCGCCACAAATTTCAAAGAAATCTGCAAAGGTTTACCATCCTTGGTACGAATTTTTTGCCCTTGTTCAAGCTTCCAGCCGGCGGCGTCTAAAAAAGCGGCGGCGGCGGCCACATCATAAGGATACGGTGTAAGCGCCACATCACAATAAGGGAGAGAAGACGACATCAAGGCCTCAGCGGGAAGCTCTTGCCCCAACAAAACCCCTTGCAAAATGCCTTGGCGATCTATGGCGCGCATGATGGCTTTACGTACCTTTATATCATGTAATATATCACTGCCCGAATTCATGGCCAATAAGCGCGTATTACGTGCCACCGATGCGGCTGAGACAAAGGCTGCATCCTTACTGAAAAGGGCGTAGGCGTCCGGTTGAATTTCAGCGGTACCGTGATCCCCCATGGCAGTGGCCATAATATCTACAGCATTGGTTTCCAAAGCCAAAGCGCGTGCTTCCGCATCGGGAATAACTTTGACTACCAATTTCTTGGGGGCTTTTTCAGCAAAAGTTTTTTTATTCCACCACGCTTCATGTCGCACAAAAACATCATGCTGTCCTTTTTTACGCTCTTGCCATACCCAAGGCCCTGTACCCACAGGACGAAAAGCTTGTGCGTCTTTTTGCATGGCCTCAAGCACTTTGGGCGATAAAAAACGCAAAGGACGCACAAAGGTGAGCTCTTGCAAGGTGGCGGCATAGGGACTATTCAAAATCATGCGAAATGTATGCGCATCCACGGCTTCATAGGAGGCTATGCGCCCTATGAGCTCCATCCAAGCATGGCGTTTTTTATTGGCAAAAATGGCGTCAAAGTTTTTAACCACGGCATGGGCTGTAAAAGGTTCACCGTCGGAGAAAAATACGTCCTTACGTAAGGCGAATGTGTATGTTTTTTTATCGGCAGAAACAGTCCAGCTTTGAGCCAAACAGGGGAGGATTTCCCCGCCTTGTCCATACTGTAGCAAAGGCTCATAGACAAAATTTTGAGCAAACATCATATTGGCGCCATAATCATGGGGATGCAAGGGTCCCACATGCGATGACCATGCATACACTAAGGTATCCTTGTCATACCCCGAAGCGGCCTTACTTATAGAAACAGCAAAAATAATGAAAAAAGAACAGTATACACAAAAAGCAGCACAAATTTTTCTCATCGTCTTCCCCTTTTATTATGATAGGGGGTACAGTAGCGCAATGCATAGGGCGTGTCAATTTTTTAAAATCGTGCTACGATTTATTTTAGAGCATCTAGAGCTGTATGAACATTGCAAAAAACTTTTCCCTCACGCGCCAAAGACAAAATGAAAAAACTACTGATACCCTATAAGATACCAGTAGTTCATCATGGCAATGTATGCTCTAAGAAAACTTAGCTCACATGGGCTCCGTCTAAAAAGGCTTCACGCGCCAAATAATTTTGCACATAATCAGCCACCCCTTCCTCAAGACTTGTCACACAAGCAGGGCATCCCAAAGCCAGTAAACGATCCATACGCGCTTCGGTGAAGTTTTGATATTTACCGCGTAAAGCTTCCGGCATTTCCATATATTGAATAGTCACATCTTGGTGCATGGCGTAAAAAATAGCCGCTGCCAAATCATTCCATGTACGCGCTATGCCTGTTCCCACATTAAAAATACCATTAACTTCTGTGTGTTCTGTGAGCCAATGCATAACCTTGGTACAATCTTTCACATAGACAAAATCACGCATTTGCCCGCCATCGGCATAGCGGGAGGTATTGGAACGGAAAAGACGCAAAGCACCGGTGCTGCGTATTTCAGAATAAGCTTTACATACCACAGAGCGCATACTGTCTTTATGATATTCATTAGGGCCATACACATTGAAGAATTTAAGGCTTGCCACGCGTTTTTCCAAGCCTTCACGCAAAAGCCATAAATCAAAAAGATGCTTTGTGTAGCCATACATATTTAATGGACGCAAGCGCGGCAAGAGCTCAGGCGCATCATCAAAGCCCAATTTTCCATCCCCATATGTAGCCGCTGAAGAGGCATGAATGAAGCGAATATTTTGCATCAAAGCCGCTCTACATAAATCACGGCTGTAATGAAAATTATTTTGCATCAAATAATCAGCATCGCGCTCAGTGGTGGCGGAACACGCCCCCAAGTGGATAATGCCTTTCACATGGGCGCCAAGGCCTTCTTGGCGTACTTGCTGTATAAAAGCGTCTTTATGCATATAGTCTGCATAGCGCAAACCCACAAGATTTTTCCATTTTTCCGTGGTGCCTAAATTATCCACCACGAGAACATCTTCTATGCCGGCCTTATTTAATTCCCATAAAAGAGCACTACCCATAAAGCCTGCGCCGCCTGTGATGATATACATACCTGCCTCCCTGCAAAATTTCTAAGAAAATGTATAAAATTCCAAAGCAGGGCTTTCTTTTATCATGCCCTCTTGTGCCAATTTCGCGTAAAAAAGCTGTAAACCTTTCAATTCATCTTCACGTAATGTATATAACAAACCTTGGTGATAATAGGTGGAAAGTTCCTCACGTGACAAGGGACAACCATGCTGCGTTAAATCCAATATGACATCCATATGGGAAAAACTCCACGCGCGCGCCTCATGAAAAAGTTTTGTGGGGTCTTGGCTAAACAGCTTTGCATCTGCCGCTTTACGACTCACGACCCATAAACCAAAAATAAAGGGTAGCCCCGTCCATGTGCGCCAACTTTCGGCAAGATCCAACTTATACGGATACGCTTCATGATTGCGCAAACGTAGCGCTTCGTCGCCAATGGCTAAAAATGCCTTGGGAGCTTTCCCCGTGGCAAGGCATTGGCTTACATTACCCACGGTAAAAGTAGCGGTAATGCCGTATTGCTGTTGTAAAAGTAAACGCAATAAGGCCGAGGAGGTGGCTGTCTCTCCGGTAATAAGTATATCTTGTCCATCCAAGTCTTGTATGGGGCAAGAGGAAAGCAAAAGCACACTCATGACCGGCCCGCGCGAACCTATGGATAAATCATCAATAACATAATATTGCTCAGGATTACACGCATATTCAAAGCAAGAAATAGAAGAAATATGCAATTCCCCGCGAGCCATCATGCTATTGAGCACAGCCGGCGGCGCCGCCACCATTTCAAATTCATGGGCAATACGACCGGATTCTAAAGGGTAATAAATGGGTAAAACATTTAAATAGCCTATACGTCCCATGCGCAAAGGAGCTTTCAAGCTTTGCACAGCCATACCTATACCTCCACCTGCACTGGTGCAGGGCTATAGTCCATGGTACGTTGTACAGGCGTAAAACCAGCAGCACGGATGATTTTATGAATATCAGCGCGGCTCAGCATATAGCTTGTGCCCGCAGCCGCCACCACATTTTCTTCCAACATAAGAGAACCAAAGTCATTGGCACCGTAAAAAAGCCCCAATTGCCCAATGTGCGGCCCCATGGTCACCCACGATGATTGAATATTTTTAATATTATCCAATACAA
>CAYJNA010000066.1:0-14250 GCA_964371225.1 uncultured Desulfovibrionaceae bacterium | reverse complement strand
CATTTTTTGGTAATTTCAGCCCCTTCACTTGCTTTTTGCTTTGTATTATCGGCAAGCTCAGCAGAAACTCCTGAATTTCTGGCTACTTCTAAAACCGTTTCGTTCATTTCGTCCATCGCCGTTGCAGTTTCTGCCATTCGATCAGATGAGTCTTTTGCACCTTTTGAAGATTGTTCTATTTGAGTCACCAATTCTTCAGAAGCAGAGGCAACAATATTGACAACCTCTTCGAGCTTTTCCACTGCAGAGATTATGCTTTGTCTTTTTTCATCGGCTTCTTTTGCGGATTTTTCAGCATTTTGCATAGATATTTGTGCCATATCATTAGCTTCTCTAGCGTTCTCTGTTTCTTTATGCGCATTTTGTATCTCATCTTCTATCTTTGATGACATACTGATGAGGGCATTAATAAGCGTTTGCATCTCAGCCACAAATGTTCCCTTAGGTTCAGCTGTAAAGTCTCCATTTTTCAATCTTTCAGTATAATCAATCACACGCTGTAGGGGATTGGTAATGGAACGCATAACAACAATTAAAACAGAAAAAGCAATACTAACTCCAACAAATGAGCAAATAAGAGTTATATATATAATCTTATCTGAAAGAGCATTTTGTTTTTCTAAATTTATCTCCATATTATTTTTACTGTATGCTAAAATTTCGTGAATAGCATTTTCTGTATTATATGTAGATTCTTTAAATTCACCTATTTGCTTATTTGCTTCTTGTGGTGTAATATTTGGTTGTGCTATAAGTTTTTGAGAAATCTCTTTAATACCACCATAGTATATTTTAAGATTTTTCTCCATAATAAATATTTGCTCACGAATTTCTTGTGGTGTTGTCGCACTTTTTCTAACAATATTTGCAACACGCTGTAAGATTTCCGTCATATTTTTGTTTTCTTCCTCAAGGCGTTCCAAATAATCCTTTTGCTTATTAACAGAGCCTATATTTAATAATATATCTTTTTCAAATCGACGATGGGTAAGCATAGAAATGTGAAGTTCTGCCGCAAGAGTACTTATAGGTATGTCTTTTACTGCAAGGCTTTGCATATTACCAACTAAAGTATTCATCCCATAATAAGTGGACACGGACACAAGAGAGAAAGAAAAAAGTACAACAAAAATAGAAATCAAGATTTTTGTTTTAATGCGCATAAAACCTCACCTTCAGTATAAAAAGTTATGATTCAATAAGCCTTTATGAAAAAATAGAGCAAGCTATTTTTATATGAGTTTTTGCTGTAACATCTTAAAATATTTAGAAAATAAACAAATTGTGTGTATTTGTACATTTTTCTCGAAACCAATATACTCTGAAAAATATCTCATCATGAAAAATTGTCAATATTTGGAAGTAAATTTTTATACATAGCGCAATGTAATCTTATAAAAATTTTTTGCTTAATATTTCCCCAAAAAAAGTTTTCGCCTCCCTTCTTCATAAAAAATTTCCTCTTTACACATTTGACATATGTTAATTATACGAGTAATGCGAAATTCATTAAGAATATTTTCACATAGGAGCACAAAATGTTGCAAAGCAGTGTTAATGATGAGAAGGACATGGAACAACCTATCTACCCGAATAAATGGTATAATTTTATTCTTTCCAGCAGAGCACAAAATTTCATCATAGGCTTAATTGTACTTAACGCCATTACGCTTGGCATGAGCACTTCAGCGTATATGCGTGAAAATTTTGGCACGGCCTTAGCCATTTTTGAGGCAGTGGCGCTTGGTATTTACACCATTGAGCTCACTTTAAAAGTGATGGCATTGCGTCATAAGTTCTTTACCAATGGTTGGAATTTATTTGATTTATTTATTGTAGCCATTGCTTATGTTCCGGCGGTGGGGCCGCTTTCGGTCTTGCGTTCTTTGCGTGTTTTGCGGGTTATGCGTTTAATTTCCGCCATTCCGCGTTTACGCGCCATTGTTCGCTCTTTGGCTTTATCTTTGCCAAGTATAGGATGGATTAGTTTCCTTTTAATGATGGTATTTTACATCTTTGCAGTTATGGCTACTTTGCTTTTTGGCAAAGTGTTTCCTCAATGGTTCAGCACTCTTGGAGAATCTTACTATACCTTATTCCAAGTGCTCACGCTGGAAAGTTGGTCCATGGGTATTGTACGCCCCATCATGGAAGAATTCCCCTATGCGTGGCTTTTCTTTGTGCCTTTTATTCTCTTAACTTCTTTTGTGGTGCTTAACGTTTTTATTGCTGTTATTGTGGGTGCCATGAGTGAAGTTCGCGCAGAGGAAAAGCTACAAAGTGCCGAAGAAGAATTGAATGAACAAAATACTTCCTTGTCACAGCTTTTAGACAGCGAAGTCAAACAGTTGCGCAATCAGCTAGAAAGACTTGAAGCCTTGCAACAAATGCTTGAAAGAGAAAAGGCTAAAAAATCGCAACAATAACTCATTGTAAATGTAAGTTTTTTGGGGAGAGGAAGCTTTTTTGCGCATGGTATGAAGCATCTCTCTCCCTCTGCCTTACTCACCGCACGGTGGATGATTTTGCCATTTTTTGGATTACGTCCTTTCCCTAGGGACTTAACCAAAAATATTTTGTATATTTTTTATAGTTTGTGCGTTATATTTTATGTTTATCAGTAAGACAGTTTATTAATATCTAATCACAGGGGTTTATCATGAAAAAAATCATGTTTCCTAGATGCGCATTTTTAACAGGGCTACTATGTGTATACACAATGCTTTTTTTTACATGTGACATAAGCCATGCAACTGGAGGCAATTCCCTTGAGGCCATGTATGATGAAGCCTATGATCTTGCAGATGCTGAAAGATATGAAGAAGCTGCCGCTCTTTATTTAAAAGCAGCGGAAGGGGGGTATTCTGACGCGCAGGTAAATCTTGGAAGCTTATACGAATATGGCGATGGTGTTGAGCAAAGTTATGAAAAAGCAGCCTATTGGTATAAAGAAGCCGTAAAGAATAATAATGACTATGGAAAAGCTTATCTTGGTGAGCTGTACCACCTAGGCCTTGGTGTAGAGCAAAACACGGCAAAAGCAGTTTCTTTATTGCAAGAGGCCGTTGAGCAAAACAACCCTTATGCACAATATTACTTGGCTCCATTCTATGTTAGTGGTGAGGGCGTCGAGGTGAACCCAAAAAAGGCTTTTGCATTGGCAGAAAAAGCTGCCAAGGAAGATGTTTGGGGTGCTTATATTCAGCTGGCAAACTTCTATTTTAAAGGTATCGGCGTAGAGAAAAATGTTGATAAAGCCATATCGTTAGCTCGTAAAGAAGCGGAAGAAGGTGATGGTGAGGCTGAGTATTTCCTTTCCTTTAGGTATGCACGTGGAGAAGGCGTAGAGAAAGATTCTGCTGAATCACTGAGATGGTTAATGAAAGCTGCAGAGAATGAATATGATGAAGCAGAATTTGCTCTTGGTCTCTATTATGATGAAGGGCTTAGCAGCGTAAAAAAAGATGCTGAAAAAGCCTTCTATTGGTATCATAGAGCAGCAGAACAAGGTCTAGCTAGAGGACAAAATTCTGTTGGCGTAGCCTATGAGCACGGAAATGGCGTTGCAAAAGATTTGGAGCAAGCGCGTCTATGGTATACTAAGGCTGCAGAGCAAGATCACGCCATGGGCACATATAATCTTGCGCTTGTTTACGTGCGTGGCAAGGGTGTTGAAAAAGACATGGAGAAAGGTTTTTACTGGATGAAAAAATCTGCAGAATTAGGCATGACTGCCGGACAGTTTAACCTTGGCCTTATGTACCTGGCAGGATTGGGCGTTGAAGAAGATACTAAACAAGCCGCTCTGTGGTTCCAAAAAGCTGTAGATGAGGGTGATGCTGATGCGCAATATGAGCTTGGTATGTTGTACTTAGAGGGCGTTGGCGTGAACAAAAACAAGCAAAAAGCCCTTGAACTTTTGCGTCTTTCCGCAAAAGGAGATAGCGAAAGTGCTCAAAAAAAGTTAAGGCAACTGGGTGAACAATGGTAATTTCAAGTTTGAGATGTAACTAAAAGTCATCATTTTTTATACAGTAAGGCTCCTGCACAATACATTGCGCAGGAGCCTTACTGTATATTTAGTCGTGTATAATCGATGCTGTATAAGGCCTTTTCATGCATTTTTCAGCATGGACTAAATAAAAAATCCCCCATGAGCATAACTCATGGGGGATACAGCATTTCTTAATGACCAGCGTTTTGTTCGCTTTCGTCTGCTCTGTATTGTTCTTGAGCATTACGCACAAGAGCAAAATAACGGTAGAGCATATGTAACATCTTACCATAGGGGGCAAGAACAAAGAAAGCTAATACAAAGCCAAGGTGTACGGTGAGCATAAAGCCCATGACGCCGGTGCTTCTGAAGAAAAGAAGCAACAAGCCAGAGAAAGATACCCAGAATACAAGGCTTACGAAGGAGCGATCCATACCGGTGGTGAAAGGAGATGTGGGCGCAGAGTCCATTTTTCCTTTAAGCCACCAAAGACCCACAGCACCCACGCAGATGGAAATACCACCCAGTGTACCAAAGATAACCGGCAAGCTGAAAGCGCTGAAGGGGTGAGGCCAATTGAAAGCGTGTTCAAAGGCAAAGGCAAATATGGTGGCTGCAAAACAAGACAAGAAGCCATAAAACACAGCATGGTGGAAGTAACGACGCCCATTACTGAAAGCTTCATCAGGGTAGTTACAACCATGTCCGCCGCCGCCAAGGTAGCGCAAGGTAAAGGCATCCTTCATGGCTTGCACGTGTGCGCGTTTGTCCCAAATATCGCTGAAAGGTGCGCCTATGGATTTCCAGAAGCTGTACACACCCTTAGTCCAAAGTAAAACAATGGCTAGAGCAATGGCAGAGAAAGAAACCATAAGCCATTTGTAAGGCGTTACGTTGTAGAAGATTTGTTCACCTGTATGCGTGGCAAACATGGCTTCTGTACCGGAACCAAAAAGTGTCATGAAAAATACAAGTAAGAGACAGAAAGCTGTTACAATGGGAGCTTTTGTTTCTTGTGCATCTAAGAATTTACCCATGAAACTAGGCCAAGTGTACTCTTTATAGGTTTGTACACGTAGTTCAGCAAAGGTTTTGGGTATATTTAAATCAAATTCATGTGGCGGAGCGTATTGGCAAGCATAGTAGCAACCGCGACAGTTGTGACAAAGGTTAGCAAAATAGCGCATATCCCCTTCAGTAAAGGTACGGCGTAATTCCATGGCTGGGAATACAGCACAGAATCCTTCACAATAGCGGCATGCATTACATACCGTCATCACATGGTTTGCTTCTTTAAGCAATACTTCTTTATCTCTTGACATACTTACCTGCCTCTGTACCCGCAATGCGGCCAAAAACTGTTCCAATGGTCATACCAAAGCCTGCCATGTATCCTTTGCCCAAGATATTACCGGACATGATTTCACCGCAAGCAAATACGTTGGGGGATTCTTTACCATCTTGCATAATAACATGCGCTTGCTCGTTTACCTTGGTACCTTGGTAGGTAAAGGTAATGCCGGGAGCTAATGCATACCCGTAGAAGGGTGCTTTCTCAATGGGGCGTGCCCAGTTGGTTTTGGCAATTTCAAGACCTTCGGTGGCATTGCCGTCAAGCTCATCAGGGTTAAAGGCTTTATCCATTTTGCAAGATGCGTTAAATTCTTTCACGGTTTTCATGAAGGTGTCTACATCTAAGCCGAGTTTGCGAGCCAATTCTTCCAAGGTGTTGGCTTCCACGGGGGGGAATACCGAGGGCATGAAGAGGTCAATGGACTTGGAGTCAATGATGGAGTGGGCAATTTGGTCATCTTGACCAGCCACAAGGCGACCCCAAATGGCGTAACGCTTGGGCCAAAATTCTTCACCTTCATCATAAAAACGCTGAGCGTGTTTGTTTACCACAATGGAGAAGGGCACACAGTCAAGACGTGTTACAATGCCGCCGTCCACTTTGGGCGCGCGCGCATCTACAGCTACCATATGGCCTTGGGTGGGATCTCCCACAGACTCTACGCCATTGGCAAGAAGCATTTCTAAAACTTCGCCTGTGTCAAAAGGACAGCCACGTACGCGGAAGTTATAGGCTGCATCGCCCCAGTGTTTGGCAAGGAAGCCGGGGTTAGCTTGGGAACCACCGGCAGCAATAACGACGGCTTTACCGTAGATTTGCTTATGGCCGTCAGGGCTGCTTACGGTGACGCTTTTAAAATTGGGGCCGTCCATGGCAATTTCCACCACAGGGGACTCATACATCACATCCACGCCATTTTTTTCGGCATAGGCATAGTAGCCATTCATAAGGCCACGACCGCCGCCTAAGAAGAAGCTATTGGTGCGTCCTAGGTGTAATGTACCGCGCATGGAAGGCTGGAACATGGCGCCGTGTTCTATCATCCAATTACCAACATTTAAAGAATTACGAATACAAAGGCGTGCAAGGTTTTCGGTGGTATTACCGCCTGTTACGCGCATAAGGTCATTGAAACATTCTTCTTCAAGATATGGACCCGTGAGCCAGTCATTGGCAGACTCGTGGATATAACGAATGTTTCTGGTGTGACGACTGTTGCCACCACGGAACACTCGATTGGATTTTTCAAGTACCAAAACAGAAGCACCAAGCTCTCTAGCCGAAATAGCGGCACAAAGAGCTGCGTTTCCGCCCCCTATGACAATGACGTCATAGTTTTTGGGATAAATGGAAACATTATCAAGCATGTTTACTCCTCCTTTTATGTTGCACAGTGAACGTTTTGAGATGCTACACAAAACGCCAACAAGTAAAAATACCGTACAACTGACGGCTCTATAACAAATAGCGTGCCAACATGTCTTTGTAAAAAAATATGTATGATAAAAGGGTGTTAAAAATCTGTTTATGACAACGCATTTTACTTTTATGTTGCATTGTTTCATTGTAAGCTATAACGTTTCATTGTGAAACATTGTGAAACGCAGTGCAGGAGTGAGTACTATTCTATATGGTACTGTTTCAGCTTACGCCATAAGGTGCTACGGCTCATTCCAAGGAGTTGAGCGGCATCTTTTTTAGAATATCGTGTTCTTTCAAGAGCCTCTTGAATGAGCTCTAATTCGTCTTTGTGCAAAGAGCGCTCATGGGGCATATCACCGGAATGTGGTAGCGGGGTGGGGGCAGGTAGGGCATGATGCGATATAGCCATTGGGGGGGCGGGAGATGGAACAGGCATGCTTCCCAAGGGGGGCATGTCTTGTGGTATGCTTTCCAAGTTACTTATGCGCGGCGTGGGGTGTAGAACAATACGATGGAGTTCGTTATAAAGGTGTGAAAAGGGGTCTTCCATAAAGGAAGCATAAAGCACAAAGCGCTCTGCAAAGTGGCGTAACTGGCGCACATTGCCTGGCCAACTATATTTTTTAAGTAATTGAATGTGCTCACGCCGAATAACGGGCTTAGGCATATTTTCCCTTTGAGCAAAATACTGCAAAAAATGCGGTAAAAGGGCTTCAATATCGTCTAAACGATCGCGTAAAGGAGGAAGATAAACAGACATAACATTGAGGCGGAAAAAGAGGTCACGTCTAAAAGTACCTTGGCTTACGGCCTCCCAAAGATCTCTGCCCGAAGTGGCAAGCACACGCACATCTATGGGGATTTTTCTCTTACCGCCAATGCGCATGATTTCTTTTTCTTGTAAAACGCGTAATAATTTACTTTGCACAAGAGTGGAGGCCGAATCAATTTCATCCAATAATAAAGTACCGCCGTGCGCCAATTCAAAAAATCCTGCCTTACCCCCTTTTCGTGAACCTGTAAAAGCGCCTTCATCGTAACCAAAGAGCTCACTTTCAAGTAAATGCTCTGGAAGCTCTGCACAGTTAATGGATACAAAGGGCTTTTTTTTGCGTTTACTACTATTATGTATGCCTTGAGATAAAATTTCTTTACCTGTGCCTGTATCGCCGCCAATGAGTACTGAAGAGTTGGTTTTGGCATAAATACGACAAAGATTGATAATATCTTGTATAACAGGGCTTTTATGTATCATGTCGCTGAGGCGATAATGGGTTTCAAACCCGCCGGAAATGGCAGAGCGAATGGAACCGCTCTGGCGAATAACATCATGTACTTTACGTAAAGAGATAAGTACCTTATCTATTATTCCTCTGCTTTTTACCACATTGGCATGCAGGACGAGTTGCGTGCCGTGAATGTTGACCACTTTTTCTTGATGCATTTGTTCTTCTTGAAGTATCTCTGAAAAAATACTTTCTTGCATATGCTGTAATATGGAGGTGCCTATGAGGTCTTCGCGCCTTTGAGCTTCTAAAAGGTCGCGTCCCACAGTGTTGCACGCTAAAATGGTGCCTTGGGCATCCACAGAAAAAAAGCCGTCAACCATGGAGTCCATCATGCCCTGCATCTCATTGATCATGGATTCTTTTTCGCGATAAAAGCTGGCCACGTTGGCGGCACTATCTAAAATACTTAAAAACTGTTCTCGCCCTGGAGCTAGAGAAACATAAGAAATGCCGTATTTTTGCGCTAAACGTTGCGTGGTGCCACCGCCGGCCACAAAGTCCACATTCCAATGAATACCACGCTTAATCAATGTTTCAAGTTCTTCAAAATTTGTGTAAACGTGCTGTAAAATACGCACGCCAATGAGCTCTTCCATATGCCTAAAGCTTGCGTATTCTTGCCCAAAAATAGGAATAAGTACCACAGAACCCTTGGGGCAGGAAGTGCGTAGACAGTGAATAATTTCCATTTCTGACATGGGTAGGGTGAGTACAGGGGTGGAAACCTTTTGGCGTAACAAATCGCCGGTTCCACGACGGCTCACAAAGACATCTACGCCTTGTTCTTCCCATAAAATGGCTTGTTCTAAGGCTTGATCAAAGTTGGCTGCCGAGGTGAGTATTCTGTATCGTGGATTCTTTTGAAACTCTGCCACATATTGTTCCACAATGGGAATAGAAAGAAAAACACCAATGGTGTAAATGTCTTGATAAAGTTCTTGGCGTTGGCGGTGCGGCATGATTTCTCCTTAAAAGTAATAATGAGAGTGTATGCAAATTCTAGTGTAAATGCAACGAAATGTTTCTATATGAAGACGTATGTTTCATTTAAGCGCGTAGAATCAACAAAGGGTTGCATTTCGAAACTGTATACAATTTTAAGGTGTTGCGTGTAGGCTTAAGTATAACGTTAAAATATGCCCATAAAGGGATAAAAAAAATCTACCTTTGTGAAAAAAACAACTTAATTTTCAACCTACTGCAACAAAAAGCATTTTTTATACAAAAAAGTATTCGTGAAAAAAAGAGTTTTTCATTTCGGCTAGAATGTGTATAAAAGGGTGACAAAAAATATTCCATGGCATGTTTTTTGTAAAACCTTGCCCATGTGTGAAGGGTTTCATGTTTTACACGAGCTAAAATCCTTTGCTTTTGGTAGAGCATATGAACAACATTATGTTTGTATAATTTGGCTAACATAGGTTTACGGTTTTTGAGGAGGAAAACCATCCATTTTATAAACCACAATATTCATTGTAGTCAGGAGATAGGAATGATTGAATCTGTTTTGGCTGGTTTTGATAACCTGATGACTTTTTACAATATGATTGCCATTGTACTAGGCTTAGTCTGTGGTGTCTTTATTGGATGTCTTCCCGGTTTATCCCCTTCCATGGCCATTGCGCTCGCCACCCCTTTTACCATAGGACTAAATCCCATCACAGGGCTTTCCTTCCTTTTGGGTGTTTACAAAGGTGGTGTGTATGGAGGGTCTATTTCTGCCATTCTCATTGCCACACCAGGCACACCGGAGGCGGCGGCGACACTCTTGGATGGTTACCCACTGGCAAAGTCGGGTAAGGCGCGTATTGCACTGGATGCTGCGCTTATAGCCTCAGTATGCGGTGACCTTATAGGTACGGTACTTCTTGTGCTTTTCACCCCTGTGGTGGCTTCTTTAGCTTTAAAGATTGGCCCCATTGAAATGGTACCTCTTGTGGTATTGGCTCTTTCTGTAATCGTATTTTCCTTAGGTAAAAACAAAGTTAAAGGCTTCATTGCTGCTTGTATTGGCGCTGCTTTAACATATATTGGCCTTGATCCTCAAGAAGGAACCAATCGCCTTACCTTTGATATGAGCCAATTAGTAGATGGTCTTTCCCTTATTCCCTTCTTGGTGGGGCTTTTTGCTTTACCAGAAATCGTTTTTTCCATCATTCGTTCTCGTGCTGAATACATAAAAAAGACCTTACAAGAAAAGCAAGGTCAGCTAGAAGAAGAAAAAGAAGAATTTACGTTGAATAATGAAGGTTTAAGTCTCATGCAGGGGCTTAAGCATTGGCGCATTGTGGTGCAATCTGCCGTCATTGGCGGACTTATTGGGGCGCTTCCCGGTCTTGGTTCCACAGCAGCGGCCTTTACCTGTTACGGTCTTGCCAAACGTACTTCTAAAAATCCTGAAGAATATGGCAAAGGTAGCATTGAAGGTATCATGGCCTGTGAAACGGGAAATAACGGCACTTGTGGGCCGGCTCTTATCCCCATGCTTACCCTTGGTATTCCCGGTAGTTCCACGGCAGCCATTTTGTACGGCACCTTGCTTATGCATGGTATTGTACCTGGGCCACGTATTTTCGTAGAACACGGCCCCATTATTTATGCTGTATTTATTGGTTTAATTATCTCTGCATTCTTATTATACCCCATAGGCAAATTCTGTATTAAGCATTTCTCTGCGGCTTTATATAAGATTGACAGCGGCATTTTATTTGGTGCCATTTTCCTCCTGTGCTTCACAGGTACATATGCTATTCACCATAGCTTCTTTGACGTTATCGTTATGCTGGGTGCCGGCGTATTGGCCTTTGTGATGCGCCTGTTTGGTTTCCCTGTAAGCCCCGTGCTTATTGCTTTCATTTTAACACCTATTTTAGAAAATAACTTCCGCCAAGCTTTACAGCTAGAAGGTGGTAACGTAGCGCCCTTATTTACCTCACCCATTGCTGCTTGTATTTGGGCAGTGCTTGGTGTGCTTTTGTTGTGGGGGCCTGTAAAGCAGCTTCTAACTCCTAAAGTAGAAAAAGATGATGCTGAAATTTTAGAAAAGCAAATGAATAATGTGGAAGTTTCTTCTATTGAAAAGAATATTCTTACTGAAGAAGAAACCTTAGAAAAAGAGCATATTTTAGAAGGCGGCCCCGCCGACGAGCTCATTAAGAGAAAGTTAAAATTCTAAATAACGTTGGAGGATTATATGTCTTACGTAATGAACTGTAAAAAAATATTGTCAGTGCTGGCTTTAAGCGCAGGCGTACTTCTTGGCGGTGCCGGCTTAGGCCAAGCGGAAACAGCTTTCCCCGAAGGCCCCATGAAACTTATTTATGGGTATAAATCCGGCGGTACTGCCTATATCTCTTCACAAGCTTTAGCTACGGCTGCTGAAAAGCTCTTTGGTCAATCCATAGTGCTTGAAGAGCGTCCCGGTGCTACAGCCACCGTGGCTGCCAATATGGTAAGCCGTTCCAAAAAAGACGGTTATACCCTTGGTGTTATTAAATCTACCACGGCCATTAATGCGCCCATGCAATTCAAATTACCCTATGATACTTTTAAAGACTTAGAATTTATCTTAGCTTTTGGTTCCCCCACCGCAGCCTTAGTTGTGCGTAAGGACTTCCCTGCCAACACTTGGCAAGAGTTTGTAGAAATGGTGAAAAAAGATCCAGGCAAAATTAAAATTGCCACTTCCGGTCGCATGAGTAATACCACCCTTGTAATGGACTATATTGCCATGAAGGAAGGTCTTAAGTGGAACCTTATCGGTACTTCCGGCGGTGCAGAAGCCATGAAGCTTCTTATTGGTGGACAAATTGACGCCTATGCCGGTTCCGGTAGCCAAGCCATCCACGTGGATCAAGGCACTTGTAAAGTGCTTCTTGATTACATGAAGACACCTACTTATGAAGGTATCCCCACTTTGAGCGATATTGGCTATCCTGAATTACAAATTGGTGAAGCTCCTTACATTGTTGTGGCTCCTAAGGGCATTCCCGATGATGTGCGTGACAAGCTTGTTACTGTATTTACTGAAGCTTCAAAATCTCAAGGATTCCGTGATGCTGTAGCGAAAATATATCTTACAGACTACACCAAGTCCGGCGATGACCTTGTGGCTGACTTGCAAAAAGAAGATAAAACCTTCCGTAAAATTCTTATGGATTTAGGTCGCATTGACGCCGAAGGCAACATGATTAAGAAATAATTGTATTTTCACTTAGGCGGTCACTTGGTGGCCGCCAAGCCCTCAATGGAGAGCAATATATGACGACAACAGCTGAAGCTCCAGTGAAGTCTTTTAAAGATAAAGAGTATGGCTATTTAGAAGTTATGCTAGCGGCATTTTCCTTGCTGGCATGTTTTGTGACCATATTCTATCTTATTCCCAACTGGATAGACATGTATTCTGACCAATGGCCTTCGCCGCGTACTTTCCCGTACACCACGTGTACTATTCATGCTATTTTATGTACCATTTGGCTGGTAAATGCGCTTTTTGGTCGTAATGTTAAAGCCTTAAGTGCTGACGTAATTAAGTTAGGTATTACACTTAATGCAGTTATTATGGTACTGTGTGGCATGATTTAC
The DNA here is from genome assembly GCA_964371225.1 of uncultured Desulfovibrionaceae bacterium. Taxonomy (GTDB): domain Bacteria; phylum Desulfobacterota; class Desulfovibrionia; order Desulfovibrionales; family Desulfovibrionaceae; genus CAYJAD01. The sequence goes on along the minus strand of CAYJNA010000066.1, from coordinate 1,607 downwards.
TTTGTAGGTTATCTGGCAGGTGGCTTTGTGGCTGTAGCCTTTATTATTACTTTGGTAAAGGGACCAGCGTATTGGATGAAAGCTCTTATGTCTGCTGCCCTTATTACAGGTATCTACTTTGTTTTCTTTAAATATGTGATGAAAGTAGGTTTACCTTCCGGCGTTTTATTTTAAAATATCACTGTTGGCATGGCTTTAGTGAGTCATGCCAACACAAGATAGTATAATATGTTTAATTATGTGTCATTATTTAAGAAAAGATCTTGTTTGAATGTTCAAATAAGGTATCTTGCTATAAATGAGAATTTCTAAAGGAGTTTATTATGGGCGAGGCCATTACACTAAATGCAGACGGAAGTTTAAACACCCCCAACAATCCTGTCATCCCGTATTTCCCCGGTGATGGTATCGGCCCAGACATTTGGTTTGCCGCACAAATGGTGCTAGATGCAGCGGTGGAAAAAGCGTATGGCGGTACCCGTAAGATTGAATGGCTTGAAGTGCTTGCCGGTGAAAAGGCGCAAGAAGCCACCGGAGAATCCTTACCCCAAGCCAGCCTTGACGCCATTACACAATATCGTGTGGCCATAAAAGGGCCTCTTACCACCCCTGTGGGTAAGGGGATGCGCAGTGTAAACGTGGCACTTCGTCTTCTTTTAGACCTCTACGCTTGTGTGCGTCCTGTACAATATTTCTCTCCCGTGCCGTCCCCTGTAAAGGCTCCTGAAAAAGTGGATATGGTTATTTTCCGTGAAAATACCGAAGACGTGTATTGTGGTATTGAATGGGAAGCCGGTAGCTCCGAGGCCGCCGAAGCCATGGCTCTTATAAAAAAGCTCACTGGCCGTGATGTGCGTCCTGATTCCGGCATTGGTATTAAGCCCATCAGTAAAACAGGCACCCAACGTCTTGTGCGTCAAGCCATTCAGTATGCATTGAAAAATAATCGCGACAGTGTAACCCTTGTCCACAAGGGTAATATTATGAAGTTTACTGAAGGTGCTTTCCGCACGTGGGGTTATGAATTGGCCGCCGCTGAATTTGGTGATGTGACCATCACCGAGGACGAAGTATGGGCAAAGCATGATGGTAAAGTACCTGCCGGCAAATTACTTATTAAAGATCGTATTGCCGATGCCATGTTCCAACAAATTCTTTTACGCCCCGATGAATACAGCGTGCTTGCCATGCCTAACCTCAACGGCGACTATATGTCCGACGCTCTTGCCGCCATGGTGGGTGGTTTAGGTCTTGCTCCTGGTGCTAATATTGGTGATGGCGTGGCTGTGTTTGAAGCCACCCACGGCACTGCACCTAAGTATGCCGGTCTTGATAAAGTAAACCCCGGTTCCGTTATCCTTTCTGGTGCCATGATGCTTGAATACATGGGCTGGAAAGAAGCCGATGACCTTGTTCGCGCTGCCATGGCTAAAGCCATTCAAGCTGGTCAAGTAACGTATGACCTTGCTCGTCAAATGGAAGGTGCCAAGGAAGTTTCTTGTTCCGACTTTGGCCGCGCCATTGTAGCTCAAATGTAAGTTTGGGTGCATATGTGATTTTTTTGGGGAGGGGGAAAACCTTTTTTGAAAAAAAGGTTCTTCCCCCTC